>NZ_QPFC01000124.1:0-4941 GCF_003427465.1 Nocardiopsis sp. TNDT3
GCCGCCCCCCGAGGTGTTCCCTCAGACCTGACCCGAACGCCCGAGAGCGTCTCCCACCTGCGCAGGTACGTCAGCCTGCGCGGCCCCAACACGCGCATGTGGATGGCCGTGGCCTACTTCTCCGCCGCCCTCACGGCGGGGTTCGTGGTGGTGCTGGGGTCGATGCTCTGGCACGTGCTGCGCGAGGAGACCACGGTCGGCTCGGTGACGCTGTGGGCCCTCGCGGGTCTGGCCATGCTCTTCGTGGGCCCGGGGAGCAACGTGTTCGTGCTGCGCGGGCTGCCCCAGCGCATCACCCGGCAGGGCATCAGCGCCGACAGCGACGGCGTCACGGTCCTGCAGGAGCGCAAGTGGTGGTTCCCCGGCGAGGGGACGTTCATCGCCTGGACGGAGATCCGGCGCATCCGCGAGGTGCACACCGGCGGGCGCAGGCTCACCTACTTCATCGAGTTCGTGCTGGACACCCACCGCACCGACGCCGAGCTGCCCAGCTGGGCCGAGACCGCCGAGAGCCTGGACCTGGAGGCGGTGGACGCTCCCACGCAGTTCTACGTGCAGGTGCCCGCCGACCTCAAGGAGAAGATCCTGCGGATGGTGGAGCGCACGGCCCCGCTGCCCTCGGTCGTGGAGCGGACCCCGCCGCTACGGTGAGGCGCGGCCGTCCAGGCGGCGGGTCAGGTCGGCCGCCGCGTCGCGCACCCGCCCGGCCAGCGCCTGCGGGGTGACCGGCCGCGCGCTGGGCACCGTCAGGCTGATCGCCGCGGCGGGGCGGCCGTTGTGGTCGCAGGCGGCCGCGGCCACCGACACGAAGCCCTCGGTGACCTGCCCGTCCTCGATGGACCAGCCCTGGCGCTGCTCCTCGGCCAGCACCCGGCGCAGCTCGCCGGGCGAGGCCGGGCCCCGGCCGGTGCGGGTGGTGAAGGCCGCCGCGTCCGGGTACAGAGCACGCACCTGGGCGCGCGGCAGCCGGGCCAGCATGGCCCGCCCCGACGCGGTCAGGTGCGCGGGCAGGCGCACCCCCACCCCGGTGATCAGCGACGGGGCGTGCGGCGGCTGCTCCTTGAGGAGATACAGGGTGTCGGCGCCGTGCAGCACGCCCAGGTGCGCGGTGGCGCCGGTGGCCTCGGTGAGCTGGTGCAGCAGCGGACGGGCCAGGCGCTCGACGCCGTCGTGGCGCAGGTAGGCCGAGCCGATCTCGAAGGCCGCCACGCCCAGGCCCCAGCGGCGCTCCTCGGGCAGGTGGGTCACGAAGCCCTCCCGCGCCATGGCCTCCAGCAGCTGGTACACGCTGGAGCGGGGCACGCCCAGCTCGGCGGCGATCGCCGAGGCCGACACCGGCCCGGGGCGGGTCGCCAGGAAGCGCAGCAGCCGCAGCGCGCGGGTGGCCGCCGGAACGAGGCTCATGCCCTGATTGTCCCACGGCGCGACGCCCCTGTTGTCTGAGATCTCAGATGGAACCCTCGTGTCAGCCCTTCACCAGGGGTCACGCGGGGGGTCAAATGGGAGGCATGTCCACAGCAGTTCCTTCCGTCGTCGTCGGCGATGCGCCGCTCACCCCGGCCCAGATCCTCGACGTGGCCCGCCACGGCGCCCGTGTCACCCTGTCCGAGCAGGCCCGAAAGGCCCTCCACCACGGCCGCGAACGGGTCGAGTCGCTCGCCCGCGGCGAGGTCCCCGCCTACGGGGTCAGCACCGGCTTCGGCGCGCTCGCCACCCGCCACATCGCCCCCGACCTGCGGGCCCGCCTCCAGCGTTCGCTCATCCGCTCGCACGCCGCCGGGACCGGACCCGAGGTGGAGGACGAGGTCGTGCGCGCCCTCATGCTGCTGCGCCTGCGCACCCTGGCCTCGGGCAACACCGGCGTGGAGGTCGCCACCGCCGAGACCCTCGCCGCGCTGCTCAACGCCCGCATCACCCCGGTCGTGCACGAGTACGGCAGCCTGGGCTGCTCGGGGGACCTGGCGCCCCTGTCGCACGTGGCGCTGGCCCTGATGGGCGAGGGCCGGGTCCGCGACGCCGCCGGGCGGGACCTGCCCGCCTACACCGCCCTGCACGAGGCCGGGATCCGCCCGGTCGAACTGGGCGCCAAGGAGGGCCTGGCGCTGATCAACGGCACCGACGGCATGCTCGGCATGCTCGTGCTGGCCTGCATGGACCTGGAGCGCCTGCTCAAGGTCGCCGACATCACCGCCGCCATGAGCGTCGAGGCGCTGCTGGGCACCGACCGCGTCTTCGCCGAGGAGCTCCAGCGCCTGCGCCCCCACCCCGGCCAGGCCGCCTCCGCGGCCAACCTGCGCGCCCTGCTCGACTCCTCGCCCATCGTCGCCTCCCACCGCGGCCCCGACTGCAACCGGGTCCAGGACGCCTACTCGCTGCGCTGCGCCCCGCAGGTGGCCGGCGCCGCCCGCGACACCCTCGCCCACGCGCTGCTGGTGGCCGGACGCGAACTCGACAGCGTCATCGACAACCCCGTGGTCCTGGACGACGGGCGGGTGGAGTCCAACGGCAACTTCCACGGCGCGCCCGTGGCCTACGTGCTCGACTTCCTGGCCATCGCCGTCGCCGACACCGCCTCCATCGCCGAGCGGCGCACCGACCGCATGCTCGACGTGTCCCGCTCCCACGGCCTGCCCGCCTTCCTGGCCGACGACCCCGGCGTGGACTCCGGCCACATGATCGCCCAGTACACGCAGGCCGCCATCGTCTCCGAGCTCAAGCGCCTGGCCGTGCCCGCCAGCGTCGACTCCATCCCCAGCTCGGCCATGCAGGAGGACCACGTGTCCATGGGCTGGTCGGCCGCCCGCAAGCTGCGCCGCGCCGTGGACGGGCTGACCAGCGTGCTGGCGGTGGAGCTGCTCACCGCCGCCCGCGCCCTGGACCTGCGCTCGCCGCTGGAGCCCGGCCCCGCCACCGGCGCCGTGCTGCGCACCGTACGGGAGAAGGTCTCCGGCCCCGGCCCCGACCGCCACCTGGCCCCCGAGATCGCCGCCGTCGCCGACCTGATCACCGACGGCTCCGTGGTCGCAGCCGCCGAGTCCGTCGTCCCCCTGGCCTGAACCGACCCGAACACCGCGAGGAGACCGCGTGAGCAGTCCACGTACCGTCCGCGCCGCGCGCGGCACCACCCTGTCCGCGAAGGGGTGGCAGCAGGAGGCCGCCCTGCGCATGTTCCACAACAACCTCGACCCCGAGGTCGCCGAACGCCCCGAGGAGCTGGTGGTCTACGGCGGCACGGGCAGGGCGGCGCGCGACTGGCACAGCTTCGACCGCATCACCGCATCCCTGCGCGACCTGGAGGGCGACGAGACCCTCCTCGTGCAGTCCGGCCGCCCGGTCGGGATCATGCGCACCCACGAGTGGGCGCCCCGCGTGCTCATCGCCAACAGCAACCTGGTGGGGGACTGGGCGAACTGGCCCGAGTTCCGCCGCCTGGAGGCCCAGGGCCTGACCATGTACGGGCAGATGACCGCCGGTTCGTGGATCTACATCGGCACCCAGGGCATCCTCCAGGGCACCTACGAGACCTTCGCCGCCGTGGCCGCCAAGCTGAGCGGTTCGGGCAGGCACAGCGGCGGGACCCTGGCCGGAACCATCACCCTCACCGCCGGACTCGGCGGCATGGGCGGCGCCCAGCCGCTGGCCGTGACCATGAACGACGGCGTCGCGATCGTGGTCGAGTGCGACCCCAGCCGCATCGAACGCCGCATCGAGCACCGCTACCTGGACATGCGCGCCGACAGCCTCGACCACGCCCTGGAACTGGCCGTGCGGGCGCGCGACGAGCGCCGCCCGCTGTCGGTCGGAGTGCTCGGCAACGCCGCCGAGGTCCTGCCCGAACTGCTCTCGCGCGGCGCACCGATCGACGTGGTCACCGACCAGACCTCCGCCCACGACCCCCTCGCCTACCTGCCCGCCGGGGTGGCCTTCGAGGACTGGCGGGACCTGGCCGCCGCCAGGCCCGAGGAGTTCACCGACCGGGCCCGCGAGTCCATGGCCGCGCACGTGGAGGCCATGGTGGGCTTCCAGGACGCGGGGGCCGAGGTCTTCGACTACGGCAACTCCATCCGCGACGAGGCCCGCAGCGGCGGCTTCGCCCGCGCCTTCGACTTCCCCGGGTTCGTCCCCGCCTACATCCGGCCCCTGTTCTGCGAGGGGAAGGGGCCGTTCCGGTGGGCGGCGCTGTCGGGCGACCCCGCCGACATCGCCCGCACCGACCGGGCCGTCCTGGACCTGTTCCCCGACAACGAGCACCTGGCCCGGTGGATCCGCATGGCGGGGGAGCGGGTCGCCTTCCAGGGGCTGCCCGCCCGCATCTGCTGGCTCGGCCAGGGCGAGCGGGCCGCCGCCGGGGCGCGCTTCAACGAACTGGTGGCCTCCGGCGAGGTCCGCGCGCCGCTGGCCATCGGCCGCGACCACCTGGACACCGGCTCGGTGGCCTCCCCCTACCGCGAGACCGAGGGGATGCGGGACGGCTCCGACGCCATCGCGGACTGGCCGCTGCTCAACGCCCTGGTCAACACCTCCTCCGGCGCCTCGTGGGTGTCCATCCACCACGGCGGGGGAGTGGGCATGGGCCGCTCGCTGCACGCCGGGCAGGTCAGCGTCGCGGACGGCACCGACCTGGCCGCCGCCAAGCTGGAGCGGGTGCTCACCAACGACCCCGCCACGGGCGTCATCCGCCACGTGGACGCCGGGTACGACGAGGCCGGGCGCGTCGCGCGCGAGCACGGCATCCGCGTCCCGATGCGCGAGGGGGACTGAACCGCTCCGGGGGCGCCCTTGCGGGGGCGTCCCCGGCGGGCTCCGGCCGTGCGCACGACCATCCGCTTCGACGTGGGGAAACACCCTGTGAGCGACCATTCCACCGCCCCTGGCCCCGGGGCCTTCGACCGCCTGTGGGCCGACCTGGTGTCCGTGGGCCGCGACCCGGGCAGCGGCGGC
>NZ_QPFC01001134.1:0-2349 GCF_003427465.1 Nocardiopsis sp. TNDT3
GGCTGACGCCGCCCGCCCCGCGCCCGCCCTCCTCCGCGCCGATCCCCGGTGGCGCCGCGCACGCGGTACCCGCTCGGGCGGTGTCCGTTCGTGGGGCAGCCGCCGGGCACGTCCGCTGCGGCCCCGTACGCTCCGCGACCGCGGGCCGGGGGGCGTGCGGCCCCGGCCGCGTGCCCGGTACGACCGGTGCGGCCGAGGCGCCGCCCGATGCGGCTGGGGAGCACGGTGCGGACGGGGTGCGCCGGTCAGCCCAGGTCGCCGGGGAGCAGGCTGTACACCGCCAGGTCGGCGCGGCCCTCGTGCAGCGGCATCGCGCTGCGTTCGACGCCCTCCAGGCTGAACCCCGACCGCTCCGCGACCCGGCGCGACCCGGTGTTGCCGGTGGCGGCCTTGATCTCCACCCGCTGGAAGCCCTGGTCCAGCGCCCAGCGGGAGACGGCCACGGCGGCCTCCGTCGCGTATCCGCGGCCGCGGCCCCACGGCGAGACCCAGTACCCGACCTCGGTGTTCATCGACGCCCACACGACACGCACCAGGCCCACCGAGCCCACGAGCCGCTTGGACTCCCGCTCGACCATGGCCCACTGCTGTCCCTCACCGCAGGTACGCAGGGCGGGGGCCACCTCACAGCACCACCGCTCGGCCTCCTCCCGGGTGTAGGGCACCCCGGGAAGGGGGAGGGGGAGCCAGCGTTGGAGCTCGGCGTCGGTGCAGGACGCGTGTACGTCGTCGACGTCGCCCTCGACGAACGGGCGCAGCCGCAGGCGCTCGGTCTCCAGGATCACTGACGGCAGTATCGGTCTGTCTTGTGCGATGGTCACGCCTCTCCCCTCGGGTCGGAGTGCGCTCACGATACGCGCAGAGTCCGAGTGCGGCACCCGGGTTTCTCCACGAGCCCCGAGGGGCGGGCCGTACCGCCCCGACCAGGGAGTACCCGTCGGGGCGGCCGTGGGCCGCGTGCGGACCACGGCTCCGGCGGGCACCCCCCGTCCGCCTAGGCCAGGCCCGCGATGACGCGCTGGCGGACCGCGCTGTCGAACACCTCGGAGAAGGCGTTGCCCGGGCACTCGGTCTCCAGCCAGTCGCGGTGCCGGGAGATCGCGTCGCCCGGCGTGACCACGCCCGTGCCCGGGTTGACGTACTCGATCTGCCCGGCCGGGTCCACGCCGGTCACCGCGCACAGCACGCGCAGCACGTCGACCAGGGAGTCCTGCGCCGCCCGCGTGGGCAGCTCGTCGGTGAAGTCCCCGAGCAGGCACACGCCCACGTTGCCCTGGTTGAACCCGTAGGCGTGCCCCGCGGTCACCGACTCGGCCCGCCCCGGCCGCGGGATCCCGGAGAAGACCGGCACGCCGTCCTCGCCCGAGTGGCGGCCCTCGTAGACCACCCCGTCGGGGTCGATGAGCACGTGGTAGCCGATGTCCCCCCACAGCTGCTGCACCGCGTGCAGGTAGTACACCGCCCGCACGTCCGCCGCGTGGTCGTCCCCGGTCGGCATCGCGGTGTGGTGCACGGTCAGCGCCTGCACGGGGTGGAACTCCGCCTCCCACAGGTTGTCGCCCTGGTCGTCGAAACGCCAGGACTCGTCGGCGCCCCAGCCCGCGCGGGTGCGGAACGGGACGCTGGTCCGGCCGCGCAGCGTACCGGAGGCCTCCGCGGACAGCGACGCCTGTGCGGGGCCGCCGAAGCGCAGACCCTCTCCGTCGCGCAGGTTCACGGCCGCGGTCCCCCCTCTCGAACGCACCTCGTAACCGGTGGCGCCCTCGGGCGCGCGCACCAGCGCGGCGGCGACCGGGTCCCGGTCGTCGCGGCCCCCGGTGTGCAGGTGCACCGGGTTCCACGAGCCCAGGCCGTCGGCGGTCTCGAAGCGGACCGCCGCGTCGGCCTCTCCGGGGTCACCGGTGACGGCCACCATGTCGAAGCGCAGGTCGGGGCGGACCAGTCCGTGTGAGGCGGAGGGCTCCGCCAGCACGCGGGGGACCGTGCGGTCGCCGCCGGTGTCGGCCAGTGCGGGGCGGGCGGAGGTGAGCGCGGTGCCCAGCGCGGTCAGTCCCGCAGCGGCGGTGGCACCGGCCAGGAGGGTACGCCTTCGCATCGTGTGTCCGTTCTCTCGGATCGGGCGGGGGCCCTGAGGGTGGGAACGCGCACACCCTGACACAGGGCCGTGAGCCGCGCCACCAACGGCACGTCCGAATATGTGGCAAAGGCACCCCCTGTTATCAGAAAGGGCTGCTGATGCCGTATGGTGCGATGTTTTTCCTGCGAAGAAAGGAACATACGGGGTGGGGGAGTACATGGACGCGGGCCACGACCTGCGCCACCACGGTGACGCCGAGGTCGGCGGCGGGC
>NZ_QPFC01001135.1:0-1921 GCF_003427465.1 Nocardiopsis sp. TNDT3
GTGCCGTCACGGGGGACGGCACCGCCGCGGTGGCCGTCGGAGTGGCGGCCGTCACCGAAACGCCCGCCGCTGCCGCACCGCCCGCGTCCACCGTCCCGGTCGCGCCCGCCGAACCGCCCGCTGCCGAAGCACCGTCCGCGTCCACCGTTCCGTCCGCGGCCGCCGACCCCCTGGACGCCCTGGGCGGCGCGCTGGGGAGCGAGTTCGGCGTCGCGCACGCCTGGACGGTGGGCCTGTGCGCCCTGTTCGTCCTGGTCACCCTCGCCGTCACCGTCCGCGCCAGGCGCACCACCCGGGGCGCGGTCGACTTCTACGCGGGCGGACGCGGCTTCTCCAGCACCCAGAACGGGCTCGCCCTGACCGGCGACTACCTGTCCGCGGCCTCCTTCCTGGGCATCGCCGGGATGATCTCCCTCCAGGGCTACGACGGCTTCCTGTACTCCATCGGCTTCCTGGCGGCCTGGCTGCTGGTGCTGCCGATGGCCCAGCTGGTGCGCAACACCGGCCGCTTCACCATGGCCGACCTGCCCGCCTTCCGCATGAACCGGATGCGGGTGCGCCTGGCCTGCACCGTCTCCACCGTCACCGTGTGCGTGTTCTACCTGGTCGCGCAGATGGTCGGCGCCGGAGCCCTGGTCGCGGTCCTGCTGGGCCTGCACGACGGCGGGACCTTCCTGGGGATGGGCGCCGAGCAGGCCCGCACGGGCGTGATCGTGCTCGTGGGCGTGCTCATGATCGTCTACGTCATGTACGGCGGCATGAAGGCGGCCACCTGGCTCCAGATCATCAAGGCGGTCGCGCTGCTGGCCGCCACCGGACTGCTCACCGCCCTGGTGCTGGCCCTGTTCGCCTTCGACCCGCGCGCCCTGCTCGGCGGGGCCGCCGAGGCCAGCGGGCACGGTCAGGCCTTCCTGGAACCGGGGCTGCGCTTCGGGGTGGAGGTCTCCGGCGACCCCGCCCGGACCCTGTTCAACAAGCTCGACCTCCTCAGCCTCGGGCTGGCCCTGGTGCTGGGCACCGTCGCGCTGCCGCACATCCTCATCCGCTTCTACACCGTGCCCGACGGCCGGGCGGCGCGCTCGTCGGTCAACCGCACGATCGTCATGGTCGGGGCCTTCTACCTCATGACGCCGGCCCTGGGCTTCGGCGCCGCGGCGCTGGTCGGCTCCGAGCGCATCGCGGCCGCGGACCCCTCGGGCAACACCGCGGTGCCGATGCTCGCCGAGGAGGTGGGGCGGCTGACCGCCGGTCCCGCGGGCGCGGCCGTGCTGCTCGCGCTGGTCTCGGCGGTCGCGCTGGCCACCGTCCTCGCCGTCATCGCCAGCCTCACCCTGGCCTCGTCCTCCTCGATCGCGCACGACCTGTTCGGCCACATCCTCATGTGGGGCAGGCCCCGGGAGTCGCAGGAGGTGGGTGTGGCGCGGCTCTCCGCCTGCGTGATCGGCGCCGTGGCCGTCGTGCTGGCCGTGCGGGCCCAGGACATGAACGCGGCCTTCCTCGTGGGGCTGGCCTTCGCCGTCGCGGCCGCGGCCAACCTGCCGGTCATCGTGCTCACCATGTTCTGGCGCCGCTTCAACACCAGGGGTGTGGAGTGGGGCGTCTACGGCGGCCTGTCCGCCACCCTGCTGCTCATGCTGCTGTCGCCGGTGATGTCGGGCAGGACCGACCCCGTCACGGGGGAGAACCTGTCGGTGCTGCCCGCCTGGATCGACGTCCAGCTCTTCCCGATGGAGAACCCGGCGCTGCTGGCGGTGCCGTTCGGCTTCGCGTGCGCGGTCGTGGGCAGCCTGCTCTCGCCGGAGCGCGACACCGCGCGCTTCACCGAGCTGCGGGTGCGCTCCCTGACCGGGTGGGGCGCCGAGCGGGACTGACCCGCGCGCGGGCTCCGGGGCGGAGGGACCCCCGGAGAGGGGTAGTGGGG
>NZ_QPFC01001136.1:0-3075 GCF_003427465.1 Nocardiopsis sp. TNDT3
GCACCCCGGTCCGCGAACGCAGCATCCGCGCGACGACGGCGTTGCCGATCCTGGCGTGCGCCGGCCAGACCCCCCGGCGGACGGGGCGCCGCCTGCCCAGGACCAGGTCCGCCCCGCCGACCCGCACCCGTTCCACCATCTGCGGGAGCAGGGCGGGGTCCAGGGAGGCGTCGCAGTCGCAGAAGCAGACGAACTCGGCGGTCGCGGCGGACAGGCCCGCGTGGCACGCCGCGCCGAACCCCCTGCGGGGTTCGGAGACGACGAGGGCCCCCAGCTCCGCGGCGATGCCCGCCGAGCCGTCCGTGGACCCGTTGTCCACGACGATCGCCCGCCACCCCGGTGGGACGCGTTCGATGACCCAGGGCAGGGCGGACGCCTCGTCCAGACAGGGCAGCACCACGTCGACCGGTGGCGGCGGGTCGCCGCCCGCCGTGTCGGGCGGCGCCTGCGCCGGTTCGTCCTGGCCGTACTCGTGTGGTTCTCTGCTCACCCTGGTTACGCTACGAAGTCATGTGGACACAGGCCGGGAAAGGCGGTCGCGACACGCGGACACCTCGGCCTCCGACGCCGCCGAACCGGTCGAACCGCGCAGTTCGGCGCGGGCGAACTCGACCATCCCCTCGGCGAAGCCGACCCTGGGCCGCCAGGACAGCTCCCGCCTCAGCCGGTCGGAGGAGGCGGTGATGTGCCGGACGTCGCCGAGCCGGTACTCGCCGGTGACCAGGGGCTCCGGGCCGCCGTGCGCGTCCGCGAGCGCCCGGGCCATCTCGCCGATGGTGTGCGGGGTCCCGCTGCCGGTGTTGAAGGCGGACAGCTCCCCCGGGGCCCTGCCCGCGACGGCCTCCAGGGCCGCCACGTTGGCCCGCGCCACGTCGCCCACGTGCACGAAGTCGCGCCGCTGGCGGCCGTCCTCGAACACGCGGGGCGCCTCGCCCCGGGCCAGCGCCGAGCGGAAGAAGGAGGCCACGCCCGCGTACGGGGTGTCGCGCGGCATCCCCGGCCCGTACACGTTGTGGTAGCGCAGCGACACCGCGCGTCCGCCGACGGACCGGGCCCACGCCGCGCACAGGTGCTCCTGCGCCAGCTTCGTGGTGGCGTAGACGTTGCGCGGGTCGCTCGGCGCGTCCTCCCCCACCAGGCCGGGCACGAGCGGCGCCCCGCACCGGGGGCACGGCGGGTCGAACACCCCCGCCCGCAGGTCCGCCTCCGCCCTCGGGCCGGGGCGGACGTCGCCGTGCTCGGGGCACGTGTAGCGTCCCTCCCCGTAGACGACCATCGAACCGGCCATGACGATGTCGCGGACGCCGGTCCTGGCCATGGCGGCCAGCAGGACCGCCGTGCCCAGGTCGTTGCAGCGGACGTAGTCGGGGGCGTCCAGGAAGTCCGCGGAGCCCAGCCCCACCATCGCCGCCTGGTGGCAGACCGCGTCCACGCCCCGCAGGGCGCGTTCGACGATCTCGCCGTCCCGGACGTCGCCCACGACGTCCACGGTTCTGTGCTCGGTGTCCCTCCCGGTGTGGGCCTGGGGCAGGTAGGCGTCGAGGGTGACCGCCTCGTGCCCGGCCAGGCGGAGTTCCTCCGCGACCCTCGATCCGATGAACCCGGCACCACCCGTGACCAGTACGCGCATGGACCCAACCTACGTTTCGCGCACGGTCCGTCACGGGTTGCGCCACGCGCGTCGGCGCCGATCCGCCGACGCGCGTGACGGCCCGTAGGGGGAGGACGGGCTCACAGCAGCGTGGACCAGTAGGTCCAGAACGCCTGGGCGACCGCGCCGACGACCGCCAGCGCCCAGACGGTGAGCACGACGGTGTGGTTGCGGGCCAGCAGGTCCAGGGGTCCGGCGGCCCACGCCGGCGCGGGCAGGTGCGCGGAGCGCACGTTGTGCAGCGTGACGTACCAGAAGAGGGGAATCGTCACCGCCCACACGACCAGGCAGTACGGGCACAGCGCGCCGATGCGGTACAGGCTCTGGAAGATCAGCCAGTGCACGAAGACGGCGCCGAACACCACGCCCGCCTGGAGTCCGAGCCAGAACCAGCGGTCCAGGCGCGCCCCGGCGGCCAGCGCCGCGCCCGCGGTGGTGACCACGGCGAAGCAGACCACGCCGATGACCGGGTTGGGCACGCCGAGGACCTCGGCCTGCGGGGTGGCCATGACGGTGCCGCAGGAGAGCACCGGGTCGAGGCTGCACGCGGGCACGTGCCCGGGGTCGGCCAGCACCCGGATTTTCTCCACCAGCAGGGCCAGGGCCGCGAGCAGCCCGGCGCCGCCGCCCAGGGTGAGCAGCCAGGGCAGGGCCCGGCTGATGACGGGTGTCGCGGCCCCGGGCGGGGACGCCGCGGCGCGGCGGGGCGCGGTAGTGGTGTTCAACCCTCCAGCTCCCGGTCGATCATCGCCGAGAGCGTCTCGTAGCCGGGCATGCTCGGGGTGGGACGGCCGTTGACGAAGATGGTCGGGGTGCCCCGCACGCCCAGGGCCACGCCGTCCCGGAAGTCGGACCGCACGCGCTCCAGCGTGGCGGGGTCCTCCACGGCCCGGGCGAACTCCTCCGTGTCCAGGCCCAGGTCCTCGGCGAAGCCGACGAACACCTCGGCCTTGGAGTCCCGGGACTCGCCCCACTCGGCCTGGGTCTCGTACATCCGGACGTACATCTGTTCCAGCGCGCCCTGCTGGGCGGCGGCCTCCACGGCCGCGGCGGCGGGCTCGGCGTTGGTGTGCCCGGGCATGGGGAAGTAGCGGATGACCGTGTTGATCCGCCCGTCGTAGTCCTCGCGGATCCGTTCCATGACGGGGAACTGGGCGCGGCAGGCCTCGCACTCGAAGTCGAGGAACTCCACGACCGTCACCGGCGCCTCCTCCACCCGGTCGAGGTGGCGGCTGTCCTCGCGGACCAGGAGCCCGGCCGGTGCGGTGGGTGCGGCCTGCGGGTCGGCGGAGCCGTCCGGGGCCGCGGGGGCGCCGCCCCGGTCGTCGAGGGCGACGAGGAGGCCCAGTCCGATGACGGCGACCATGATCAGGCCGAGGGTGATGCCGAGGTTCTTGCTCATGTGGGTGTCCTGGGGTGCGGGG
>NZ_QPFC01001137.1:0-1825 GCF_003427465.1 Nocardiopsis sp. TNDT3
CCCCCTGGGGCCCCGGCGTCGCCCGCCCCGGAGCGCCCGGCCCCGCCCGGCACTCAGCCGCGCGCGGCGGCCAGGCGCTCCGCCAGCCAGGCGGGGACGTGCTCCCCCGAACGCGGGTAGTACGCCTGGTCCAGGGCGTAGTCGAAGTCCAGCGGGGCCATGTCGAAGGCGGGCTCGGAGTCGTGGTCGGCCTCCACCCGGCTTCCGTCCAGGTCCACGGTGTACCGGAGGCCGAACCAGGCGCCCCGGTCCGGCCGGTACATGCCCGCCCGCAGGTTCCGCACCAGGTCGGGGAGCCGGTAGTGCCCGCGCCCCTCGCGCACGGTCCCGTCCTCCAGGACCACCCTCACCCGCAGCCGTTCGTAGCCGACCAGGAACCGGGCGTCCAGCACGGCCTCCCGCCAGCCCTCCGGCCTCGGCAGGAACCCCGCGATCCTCTCCAGCAGCTCACGCTGCCCCTCCTCGTCCAGGACGGCCACCGGTCGGCTCGGCCGTTCGGACGGCGTCGGGGCGGGCGGGCGCACGAGGGTCTCGTCCTCCACCAGCTCCGCCCACGCGGGCCGCCACTCCGGAGCCCGCAGGGCGCCCTCCCCGTTCAGCCGGTACGCCGTCTCCGGCAGGTAGCCGACGAGGTGTTCGTGAGCCTCCTCCGGCCAGCGGTCGTAGCGGCGCCGGGCGTCGTACCCCTCCTCCGACACGGCCAGTCGCAGGTACAGCCACCGGCCGCGTCCCCGGACGTCCTCGGCCGCGCGCAGGGCGTCGAGGCCGTCCATCAGGTCCGTGTCGTAGTCCTTGAACTCCTCGCCGGACGCGTCGAGGACCCTCCGTTCCCCCGCGAAGGTGTACTCCACGACGGCCTCGCCGCCCTCGGCCAGACCCAGCGCGCGTACCCGTTCCAGGACACGGAGAAGCTCGCCGGTCTCGGGGACCGGGGGCCGGTCCCGTTCCGGCTCCCGGCGGAGCGCGTCCCACAGCAGCAGCGACCGCGTCCTCTCACTGATGACCGGGCGCGCGGGGCGTTCGGGCCCGGCCTCGCCGAGGGGGAGGAAGGGGAGGCGCGACCCCGGGGTCAGCCCGAGCCGCTCGGCCGCCGCCAGCGCGGCCCCGGCGTCCCACCCGGGGGCCTCGTATTCGTCGTCCTCGTCCGTGCACTGGGTGTCGAGGACGCTCAGCACCGCCGCGAGCGAGTCCGCGTCCACCGTGCCCTCCCGCGCGCGCCGCATGAGGGCGGCGCCCGGCTCCGGGAGCAGCGCCTCCCCGTGCTCGTCCTCGGGAGCGAACCCCTCGAAGAGCAGCCCGACGACCGCGTCCACGGCCGCCTCCACCGACGCGTACCGGTCCAGGCGCAGCCCGTCGCCCTCCCAGTCGTCGGGGTAGGGGCCGCGCGCCCACGCCCGCCCGTCCCACCAGTAGGCGAACCCGACGTTCGTGCGCGCCTCGTGGGCCGCGATCCACTCCCAGGGCAGCCAGTCGGGCGCCTCGGCGAACAGGTCGACGGGGCGCTTGCCGTTGTCCGTGCTGTCGCTGGTGTCGCGGTCGTAGCCGACGATCACGGCCCGGCCGTCACCGCCGCACCAGGCCAGGTACCAGTCGCTGCTGCCGCCGTCGTGGTAGCGCAGTACCCCGTCCTCCAGGGAGAGGATCCCGAGGTCGTCCTCCAACCCCGCCATCAGCGCGGCCAGCGCCCCGGCGCGGGCCCACAGCACCTCCGGGCGGGGCAGGTCCTCGGGGCGTCCGGGGCTGTGACTCATGGGGCGGCCTCTCCTGTCGGGAACACTGGTGCCGGGGGCAGGGGTTCCCGTTCTAGCGGACGCTCCCGACAGAC
>NZ_QPFC01001138.1:0-2103 GCF_003427465.1 Nocardiopsis sp. TNDT3
GGGGTATGAGCTGGGTGACGTCGTGACGGTTTCCTCTGGTCAGCGACGCCCCGGCCTCGGTCCAGTCCCGTAACCGCCGCCACGCTGTCACGCCGCTGCACCCGGTCTACTCGGCGGGTACATCTCTCCAGCTCACGTTCTTACGCAGTACCTAAAACGACGCCTTGCAGGGCCGCGCGGTCGTCCGCCGACAGGCGGCCCGGATACCGCCGACGGCGCGGCTGCCGAGGCGACAGCAGCGGAGCGATACGTTCCCACAGATCATCAGGCACAAGATCATCCGGTACCTGGATCACTCTGCCGCCACCGGATCCGATCGCCAAGCCCTCACACCGAACTCATCCCGAAACAACCAGCTTCACAGAGTTGAAGGCGGCCCGTACGGTCGTTCGGACCGAATTACCAAACGGACCGTACGGACAACTTCTGCACTCCACCCGCGCAGGGCGATTCGTTACGAATGTCGGACGAGGTTCGCGCGCAGCACCTTTTCGAGGTTCAGCTCCACCTCGCGCGTGTGAACCCCGGCCGCGAGCGCTGCCCGCGCAAGCTCTCCAGACGCAGGAGTGAACGTTTCGCCGAGCAGGCGGTTTTCCGCGCGCAGTGCGTCCTCAAGCGTGCCGTCGGCCGCGTCGATTGCTTCGATAGCCGCGGCGCGGACACCGTCGGGCAAAGACGCGATGGCCAGTGCGACCCACTCAACATATTCATCCAGTTCTGCGGCGGGCAGAGCTCGGTTCACCCAACCCCACCGCTCGGCAGTCGCCGCGTCGACGAGCCCGCCTGTCAGCACGATCTCCAGAGCGCGAGCGCGACCCACGAGGCGGGGCAGGTGGGCAGTTGCACCGGCTCCAGGGACGATGCCGATCAGTGCCTCGAACTGGCCGAACGCCGCAGTCTCGAGGGCCGCGAATCGCAGATCCAGGCTGGAGACCAGCTCGGCTCCACCGCCACGGGCGAGTCCGGCGACCTTGGCGATGGTGGTCTGAGGCAGACGCCGCCAGCGTTCATGAAGCCGCATCATCGGGCCCGTCCCGACAAGCGTCTCCTCCGCGACCGGGAGGGCGGCGTAGGTCGCGGGGTCCTCCACGAATGACAGGTCGCCGTGCGCCAGGAAGAACTCCGGATTAGCGCTCTGGACCACGATGACGTGCAGATCGGGATCATTCTCGGCCGATGCAGCGACGGCGTCCAGGTCGAGCATGAGCTGCGCCGTCATCAGGTTGACGGGCGGAACATCAATCGAGACCCATAGCACTCCGTCCTGGCGCTTGAGATTGAGGCTGGGCAGGGACTGTTCGGTCATGAGGTTCCTTTGGTTTGCCGGTATCTCTGGTATACCTGGTGTATGGCAGGTACTTCAAAGAAACCTGGTATCCGCGAAGATCGGGCCGATCACGAGACCATCGTTGGTCCGCAGCGCGAGCTCCTGGATCAGCTGCTGGACAAGTGGGGTCATCTGCTGCTGGCCGCGTTGTGCCGGCAGCCGCGACGCTTCAACGAGCTCAAGAGAGAGCTCGATGGGGTCACTCAAAAATCGCTGACGCAGGCACTGCGACGGTTGGAACGCAACGGCCTCGTCGAGCGCCGGGTACTGACGCAGCGCCCCGTTGCTGTGGAGTACCGGATCACACCGCTGGGCCGCACGCTTGAGGAGCCCTTCTCGATCCTGCGCTCCTGGACCGCCGACCACCTCCCCGAAGTCGAACGACACAGGGAGGCATTTGACAAAGGCGCGGACACCCTTCACTGATTTTTTCGGGATGGGTTCGGTGTGAGGGCTTGGCGATCGGATCCGGTGGCGGCAGAGTGGTCCAGGTGCCGGATGATCTGTGGGAACGTGTCGCGCCGCTGCTCCCTCCTCGTCCGCCGCGGCGTCGGCCCGCCTGCCGGTGGATGACCGTGCGGCTCTGCGCGGGATCGTCTACGTCTTGCGCATGGGTGTGACCTGGGCGGATGTGCCGACCGAGACGATCGGCTGCAGCGGGGTGACGTGCTGGCGGCGCCTGCGGGACTGGACCGAGGCCGGCGTCTGGCCCCGCCTGCACGAAATCCTCCCCACGGAATTACGCAGAGCCGCACGGTCATCCACCGGCAGGCGGG
>NZ_QPFC01001139.1:0-5471 GCF_003427465.1 Nocardiopsis sp. TNDT3
GGGCTCCGCCCCTCCCTGTCGTGTGCGGCGGGGGCGGCGGTGCGTGTCGCGGTGGCCGGGTGGCTTCGTGCACAGGCCCGGCGGGGAGATGGCGTCCCGGGGCGGGACAAATTACCCTGGGAGGACGGGCACGTCCGTGCCCGTCCGCGGCCCCGTCCGCAGTGCGGGTCGGGGGCGGGGGAGAACACAGCGGCGCTGTGACGCCCGTGCGGGCCGGTGCGCGAGGAATGCGGTGCCGGTGCCGGGCGTTGAGAACCGTTGAAGAGGACGGGACCCGCCGCGGCGGGCCGGTCCAGACGCGACCAAGGGGGTCGCCGGCCAGCCGCTACCCCTTTCCAGAGGAGCTTTCCAGCATGACGGTTCAGAGCGAGACCACCGAGGGCATCATCCTCACCGACGAGGCGTCCAGCAAGGTCAGGGCGCTCCTTGAGCAGGAGGGGCGGGACGACCTGCGTCTTCGCGTGGCCGTTCAGCCCGGTGGTTGCTCGGGGCTGCGTTACCAGCTCTACTTCGACGAGCGCGAGCTCGACGGCGACGTGGTCAGCGACTTCGGCGGTGTGGAGGTGGTCACCGACCGGATGAGCTCCCCCTACCTGATCGGTGCCACGATCGACTTCGTCGACACCATCGAGAAGCAGGGTTTCACCATCGACAACCCCAACGCCACCGGTTCCTGCGCCTGCGGTGACTCCTTCAACTAGGGGGCGTCGTCCCGCCGGGGGCTCCGGGGTCGGTGGGCCCGAAGCCGTCCGGTGGTCGCGGTCCGGGGCGTGAGGCGTTCCGGGGGCGGTCGTCGGGCGGGCCGGGCCCCAGGGTTCCGGTCGGCGGTGACAGGGTTTTCCGGGGGGAGGGCGGTTCGTGCCGCCCTCCCCCCTTTTGCCGTGTGCGGGGTTCTCCGTGTGCGGGGCGGGGCGGGAGCGAGCGGGTGTCCTCTACGCCGCGGGCGCACTGCACTAACCTGGGGCAGTCCGAACCGGGCACGTCCTCTCCCATGCCCGCAGCCCCGTCCGGTCAGCAGACCGACACCTCCCGACCAAGGAGCCTTCGTCCCGTGCGTATCGCGGTTGCCGGATCCATCGCCACCGACCATCTGATGTCCTTCGAGGGTCGCTTCGCGGAACAGATCATCCCCGACCAGATCCAGCAGTTGTCGCTGTCCTTCCTGATCGACGAGCTGGACGTGCGGCGCGGCGGTGTCGCGGCCAACATCTGCTTCGGCATGGGCGGGTTCGGCCTCAACCCGGTGCTGGTGGGTGCGGCCGGGGCCGACTTCGAGGACTACCGCGCCTGGCTGGACCGCCACGGTGTGGACACCTCCGCGGTCTACATCTCCGAGCTGCGCCACACCGCCCGGTTCATCTGCACCACGGACCGGGACCAGAACCAGATCGCGTCCTTCTACGCCGGGGCCATGGCCGAGGCCCGCAACATCGAGCTCCAGCCGATCGCGGACCGCCTGGGCGGACTGGACCTGGTGCTGATCGGGGCGGACGACCCGGCCGCGATGGTGCGTCACAGCGAGGAGTGCCGCACCCGCGGTATCGCCTTCGCCGCCGACCCCTCCCAGCAGCTGGCGCGCATGGAGGGGCCCGAGGTGCGGGGCCTGATCGAGGGCGCGGCCTTCCTGTTCACCAACGAGTACGAGAAGGCGCTGGCCGAGCAGAAGACGGGCTGGTCCGACGCCGACGTCCTGGAGCGGGTGGGCACCCGTGTCACCACCCTGGGCGCCAAGGGGGCGCGTATCGACCGGGCGGGCGAGCCGAGCGTGCACGTTCCGGCCGCGGCGGTGCGGGATCTGGTGGACCCCACGGGTATGGGGGACGCGTTCCGCGCGGGTTTCCTGGCCGCGCACTCGTGGGGGCTGTCGCTGGAGCGGGCCGCGCAGGTGGGCAACGCGACCGCGGTGCACTGCCTGGAGGCGGACGGGCCGCAGGAGTACACCCTGACCGGGGCCTCGCTCCTGGCGCGTCTGGAGGAGTCCTACGGCGCCGGGGTCTCGGCCGAGGTCGCGCCGTTCGTGTAGTCGACGGGTCGGGGTGGTGTCCGCGAACCCGTAGAGTGGGTAGTCGCGACCCGCACGACCCGTGTCCGCCTGCCGGACCGGGCCGCGCCCCGCACGGCCGCCGCTCCCTGGGAGCCGGTGTCCCGCACGGGGAGCCCCGTGCCCGCCGGTGCGCTGAAACGCGTGCCGGTTACCCAGCCCAAGCCGTCCGCGCCGGGTCGCCGCGACGGTGGGGAACCTGTCCCGCTGTGCGCGCTCCGGCGCGCCCGCGCGGGCTCGGGCGCGCTGAGCGCCTCCCAGATCTAGGCCAGCCTTACCTGGGATTCCCCGGATTCATCCGGAAAGGACATTGCATGCGCTACACCGGACCGAAGGTGCGGTTGTCCCGGCGCGCCGGCACCCCGCTGACCCGTAAGGCGGTCAGCTACTTCGAGAAGCGTCCCTACCCGCCCGGTGAGCACGGCCGCCGCGTCCGCCGCAACAGCAGCGACTACGCGGTCCGCCAGGCGGAGAAGCAGAAGGTGCGCTGGTACTACGACCTGACCGAGAAGCAGATGCTGCGCGTCTACGAGAGCGCGAAGAAGCGCACGGGGCGCACCGGTGAGGAGATGCTCGCCGAGCTGGAGCTGCGTCTGGCCACGGTCGTGCTGCGCGCCGGTCTGGCCGCCTCGATCTACGCCGCGCGTCAGTTCGTCAACCACGGTCACATCACCGTGGACGGCAAGAAGGTCGACATCCCGTCGTACCAGGTCAAGCCGGGTCAGATCATCAGTGTTCGGGAGAAGTCCCGCAACATGGTGCCGTTCGTCGAGGCCGCTGAGGGCGTCCACGCCGACGACAAGATCGCCGGATTCCTCGCCGTGAGCCACAAGGACCTGCGCGTCGCGGTCGTCGACCGCCCCAAGCGCGAGCAGATCCCGGTGCCCTTCGACGAGCAGCTGGTCGTGGAGTTCTACGCCCGCTAGCCACCCGCCTCGGCGTGTGCGCGGCCGCTTCCTCCCCGGGGGCGGCCGATGCGGAGCAGCAGGTCAGGCCGCGCGGACTCGGTCCGCGCGGCCTCGCCGTGTCCGGGGTGGTGTGGAGCACGCCACGCCGAGGATTCGGCGGGGTGCGAATCGTTATCGCACCGGAACCGGAACTCCCGGGCCGTGTGGCGCGGGTTTTCGGCCCTCCTCTTAACTCCCTGCCCAGGCCGGGTCCCCGCCCTGCCCCCGGGCGCGGGACGGCCGCCGGGGCCGGGTCAGTACATGCGCCGGATGTGGAAGGCGCTGCCCTGCGCCAGGGGCTGCTCCGCGACGAACTCGTGCATCTTCATCCGGCACCAGGCGGGGATGTCCGCGCTGGCGGCGGGGTCGTCCGCGGTGACCGCGATGACCGCGCCTATGGGCACCTCGTGCAGCCTGGCGGCGAGCATGATGATCGGGATGGGGCACTTGCGGCCCACCGCCTCCACGGTGACCAGGGGAGGCCGGGGCGGGTACTCGGGCACGGAAAACCCCCGTGTGTCGTCGTCTGGTGATGACCATCCTGACCTGGTCCCGTCCCTAAGGCGAACCCGGTTAAGGGCGTCGTAAATCCAGCGATACGCTCACCTTGTTCTCTCCCCCGTGAAACGTCCACGCCGCCCCCGAGAGGCGGAAGGGGCGCGATCGGGGAGGAGGGCCCGGGGGAACGCCGGGCCGCGCTCCGTAGCCAGCCGGGAGGGTCATCCTCCGCGGGCGAACGGGCCCGGCTCCACGTACCGCCGCCAGCTCCGCTCAGGGAGGTCGGCAACACGCTGACCAGGCAAGCCCCTGAACTGGGCGCTGGGCGGTTCGCGATAATGTTTCCCCCTGAAAAGCTTTGGATACTTAGGCCGCCCGTGGAGGTTCCACGGGCTACACCGCTGGGAAGGCAATCCGTGAGTCCGACCCGCCAAGAGAATCGGCGCCGCAACCTGCGCCGATGGGCACCACGCGGCGCCGCGCTCGCCGTGCTGGGGCTGGCCGCGACCGGCTGCGCGTCGAACGATCTCACTCGTTTGGGCATGCCGGAGCCGATCACCAACCAGGCCGAGCGTGTTCTCTCGCTCTGGCAGGGCTCCTGGGTGGCGGCTTTCGCGGTCGGCATTCTCGTGTGGGGGCTGATCGTCTGGTCGGTCATCTTCCACCGCAAGCGCTCTGAGCAGTTGCCGCCGCAGGTGCGGTACAACATGCCCATCGAAGCGCTCTACACCGTGCTGCCGATCGTCATCATCTCGGTGCTGTTCTTCTTCACCGCCCGGGACCAGGCGATCCTGCTCGACACCGACGAGCCGGCGGACGTCAACATCGAGGTCGTGGCCTTCCAATGGGCCTGGCAGTTCAACTACCTCGACGACAAGAAGGAGAACGGCGGGGAGGTGCTCTTCTCCGAGACGGGTATCCCCAACCCGGACGGCACCGCCGACCCCTCCACCCAGACGACCCTGGTGCTGCCCGAGGGCGCGACCGTCCACTTCGACCTGCACTCGCCGGACGTCATCCACTCGTTCTGGATCCCCGAGTTCGGTTTCAAGATGGACGTCATCCCCGGTCGGGACAACGCCTTCCAGGCCGACATCAACGAGGGCACCGCGGGCGAGTACGTCGGCCGCTGCGCCGAGCTGTGCGGTGTGGACCACGCCCGCATGCTCTTCAACGTCCAGGTCCTGCCCCAGGACGAGTACGACGCCTGGGCCGCCGAGCAGCAGCAGGCCGCCGAGGAGGCCGAGCTGGAGGCCGCCGACACCGGCGACACGCCGGACTCCGGTGAGGGCTCCGGTGCCGAGGGTGCGGGCGCCGAGGGCGCCGGCACCGACGAGGAGGGCACCGGCAGCGGCGGTTCCGAGGCCGAGGGCTCCGGTACCGACGAGCAGGACACCGGTTCCGGCGCGTCCGACGCCGAGGAGAATGAGCAGTCATGAGCACCACCACGTCAAGCCCCACTCTCGCGGGCGGTCAGGCACCGTCGCGCAAGGGGTCGATGATCGTCAAATGGATGACGTCCACCGACCACAAGGTCATCGGGTACATGTACCTGATCACCTCCTTCGTGTTCTTCCTCTTCGGTGGTCTGCTCGCGGTGCTCATGCGCATCGAGCTGTTCTTCCCGGGCATGCAGGCCATGTCCAACGAGCAGTTCAACCAGCTGTTCACCATGCACGGCACGATCATGCTGCTGATGTTCGCGACCCCGCTGTTCGTCGGGTTCTCGAACGTGATCATGCCGCTGCAGATCGGTTCGCCCGACGTGGCGTTCCCGAGGATGAACCTGTTCAGCTACTACCTGTTCCTGTTCGGCAGCCTCATCGCCATCAGCGGGTTCCTGACCCCGGGCGGCGCGGCCAGCTTCGGCTGGTTCGCCTACACGCCGCTGTCGGACGCGGTGCGTTCGCCGGGTCTGGGCGGTGACCTGTGGATCCTGGGCCTGGTGGTCTCGGGTCTGGGCACCATCCTGGGCGCGGTCAACT
>NZ_QPFC01000125.1:0-4929 GCF_003427465.1 Nocardiopsis sp. TNDT3
GGCGGGGACCGGTCGCACCCGACCGGTCCCCGCCCGGGTCAGACGTGGTCCCGCGGGATCACCGAGGTGTAGATCTTGGTGGCCACGCGCCGCGTGCCCTCGTAGGCGTCCAACGTCGCGTGCAGGTGGAAGTCGGTCGCCGTGGACGTGAGCACCGTGTGGGTCCTGGTCCGCACGGACCAGTCGCCGCGGGCGAAGCCCATCGTCCACACCGCCTCGCCACGGACCGAGTCGTGGTCGTCGCCGACCCTGCTGTAGCGCTCCTCCGCCCGACGGGTCACCTCCAGGCCGATGTCGTCGAAGCGCACCGTCCCCAGGTCCTTGACCACCTCCAGCGCGGCCCCGTAGCGCACCAGGTCCTGGGTCAGGTCCCACCGCTCCTCGCCCGGAGCGATCCGGCTCGTCGCGATCGGGGCGGTGCCCTCGGGCTCCCCGAAAGCGGCCACACCCCGCCCGTCACCACCGCCCTCGACCGGACGCACCGGAAGCAGCACACGGGTGTGCTCCCCCTGGAACACCGAGAGGGTCACCGGCTCGGGCGAGGGCCACACCAGCGGCCAGTAGGAGGTGGAGACCGAGACCCGCACCCGGTGCCCGGCCGGGAATGCCTGGGCCACACCGTTGAGGGGGACCGACACGCGGTACCGGCGCCCGGGCACGAGCTTGCGCGGCCTCTCGTGGCCGTCGGCGTGGGTGAGGTTGAGCAGCCCGTAGGTCACCCGCGTGGCCTGCCCCTGGGGCGCGACGTCGCACAACCGCACCGCGACCATCGCGTCGGGCCGGTCCACCGCCAGTTCGAGTTCGACCACCGCGGAGCCGAGGATCTCCAAGCGCCGGGGAAGCGGCACGCTGTCGAAGACGATGGACCCGCCGTCGTCCTCGCGCTGGTCGTAGGGCAGGTCCGGAGGGGCGTTGTACGAACACCACTTGCCCGCGTGCTGTCCGGTGGACAGCGGGGAGGACAGGGTCAGCACGTCCTCCCGCCCCGAGGGCTCCCCCTCCGCGAGCACCCGGCCCGCGCCCAGGTCGCGCGGTACCAGCGCGACCTCCGGCGAGGGCCACTCCCGCTCACCGACCCAGCGCCCCGGCCGGGCCTCGTAGGAGGTGGAGGGCGCCACGCTCTCCTGCATCCAGGCCCGCAGGACGGGCGCGTCCATCACGTCGTTGTCCACGCCCTTGAGCCAGCGGTCCCACCAGCGCACCACCTCCTGGAGGAAGCCGATGGCGGGGCCGGGCTGGCCCAGGTGCGGGTACTTGTGCGACCAGGGGCCCAGCAGGCCCAGACGGGGGACGCTCAACCCCTCCAGCAGCCGGAAGACCGAGTTGGAGTAACCGTCGGCCCACCCGCTGACGGCCATGACGGGCACCCGGATCGCGTCCAGGTCCTCGGCCACCGAACCGTGCCTCCAGTACGCGTCCCGGTGCTGGTGGCGCAGCCAGGTGTCGAGCCACAGGCCGCTGTGCTCCAGCCGCTCGTGCCACATGTCGCGCCAGCGCTCACCGACCAGCTCCGGATCGGGCGGGCAGGAGTTGTAGGCGAACATCGTGGAGGCCCACGACAGGTTGTCCCCCAGCAGGCACCCGCCCATGTAGTGCACGTCGTCGGAGTAGCGGTCGTCGGTGGAGCAGGCGGTCACGATCGCCCGCAGGCTCTCCGGCCGCCGCGCGGCGACCTGGAGGGCGTTGAACCCGCCCCAGGAGATACCCATCATTCCGGTGCGGCCGTCGCACCAGGGCTGCTCGGCGAGCCAGGCCAGCACCTCCTCCGCGTCCAGGAGCTCGCGTTCGAGGTACTCGTCGGTGAGCACCCCCTCGGAGTCGCCGCTGCCGCGCAGGTCCACGCGGGCGCACGCGTACCCGTGCCCGGCCATGTAGGGGTGGTGCACCGAGTCGCGCTGCGCGGTCAGGTCGCGCCTGCGGTACGGGATGAACTCCAGGACCGCCGGCACCGGGGCCTCCTCGCTCCCCACCGGACGCCAGATCCGCGCGGCCAGCCGGACCCCGTCGCTGATCGGGATCAGGACGTACTCGTCCTCGCGGACCTCGTGGGGCAGGTCGCTGACGGTCCTCATCACCGGACCCCCTCCTGTCGGACGTCGTCGGTGTCATGGACCGTGAAGGGCAGTTCCGCCACGCAGGCCCGGTACCTGCGCTCGCACTCCTCGCTGTCCCCGCCGCCCACGAACACCTGGGCCAGCTCGAAGCTGTAGCTGTCCTGGAGGGGCAGGTCGGAGAGCCGCTGGCCCTGGCGCGCGACGATCTCCACCTTCGTACCCGGCGCCGTCTTCTCCGCACGCGCGACGTCCTCGGCGGTGGGCACCGCCGCGACGAAGCCGTCGCGGAAGCGGCGCAGGAACCACTTGGCGGCCACCGCGTACCGCCCGCCGCGCTCCAGCTCGGGCTCCTCCCCCAGCGCGACCCTCAGGCAGATCTCGTGGTTGGACACCCCGCGCACCAGTTCGAACAGCCTGGCGTGCGACTGGGAGTGGCGCGGGTTGATCTCCAGGAGCCGGACGTCGCCGCTGCGCGGATCGTGGAAGTACTCGATGTTGAAGGTGACGTCGTCCAGGCCGATCCGGGAGATCACCCGTTCGGACAGCTCGGTCAGGCGCGCGCCGACCTCTTCGGGCACCCTGGACGGGTACTCGTAGCACAGGAAACTGGACGTGCCCGGATAGCGGTGGGAGTCGACGATCCCGTAGACGTGGGGAACGCCCCGACGGACGTAGCCCTCGACGGTGAGCTGGTCGCCCGTGGCCTCCTCCTCGGCCAGCGCGGCCGTGCCCCCGCACCCGGCCACCTCCGGGGGCAGCCGCAGCAGGTCCATCACCCACTGGAAGGACGTGCCGAAGCGTCCGGCGCCCGCCCTGATCCGGTCCATCGCCGCACGGAACTCGGCGTCGTCGGCGGCGCGGAAGGCCAGTTCGGAGGAGCACGACTTCACCGGCTTGACCCACAGCGGGTAGGACAGCCCCTCCGGTTTGGCCGTGGTGTCGAGGCCGACCTCGGCGAACCGGGGAACGGCCTCGGGGATGACGGCGCGCTGCTCCAGACGGCTCCAGTACTTGTGCTCGCACCGGACGACGGCTTCCAGGGGCGCGCACGACAGCCCCCGGTCCCGGCACAGCAGCGGCACCAGCGAGCTGACCGGGAAGTCCCAGAACCCGATGACCGCGTCGACCCCCTCCCCGAAGGAGTCGAGCCTCCCTGCGGCCAGGGCCAGGACCGCGGGCAGGTCCACCGGCCGGTCCTGGCCGATCTCGTCGAGGTCGAGCAGTTGGAGGAAGCGGTAGCCGCGTTCGGCGGGCAGCGAGCGCAGGACCTCCCGGTTCTGGTCGTCGAGCCCCAGGACGAAGACGTTCGTGGTCATCGGGCACCTCCGGCGGGGTGGTGCCAGCCGGCGGCCACGCCCCCGCACCGCAGACCCGGTGCGCCCCGGCCACCGGCGCCACCCATTCCTACCTGTGAGGATGCCCCTCTCCCCCACCCGTCCCGACCGGACCGCGAGGCGTTTTCCCAACCTTTACCGGCCGCGGGTCGAAGCGGGACGGCGCACCGGCCGCCGCGCGGGGAGCCCGCCTACCGGGGAGCCAGGGCCACCCCGGCCCACAGCGCGCGCACCGGCGAGGAGTCACTGGCGTGCAGCAGGTCGTCGGCGTCCCATACCTTGACCGCGGTGGCCCCGGCCGTCACCGCGGGCCAGCCCGGGTCCCCCGTGGCGGCGAAGTCGCGCCAGGCCGCGACCATCCGCCCCGACAGCGCCCGGTGGGCCTCGCTGGGCTCGCCGTCGAGCAGGAACCGCCCGAAGTCGGTGTCCAGGTTGCCGAACGCGAACGGCAGGTCGAAGGCGTGGCAGGCCCCCAGGCGCCCCTCCATGGCCGGGCTCTCCGCGGCCAGCCGGAAGAAGTGGGCGCGGCCCCCGGCCGCGGCGTGCGCCTCGGCGAAGCGCACCGTGTACTCGCAGAACAGCGCGTCGCCCTGGATCGCGGCGAACAGCTCGCGCAGCGTGGCCCCGGGATGCACCGACCGGTAGGCGGCCACCGCGTCCTCCCCCAGCCCCAGGCGGGAGGCGGTCACCGCCAGGGCGGACTCGTCGTCGATCTCCACGCTCTGCCCCAGCTCGGTGAACAGCCGGTACTCGTGGGCGTTGTGGCCGACCAGCAGGTCCACCCCCGAGGCGGCACCGCGCGCGACCGCCTCCAGCGGGGCCTCGGGCAGGTCGGGCCCGCCGACCACGGGAGCGAAGCAGGTGAAGGGCTTGGTGCGCACGCCCCCCGAGCCGCCGGAGGGGGCGGAGTCGAGCACCGCGTCGGTGGCCTCCAGGAGCTTCTCCGGTGCCAGCGCGGCCAGGGCCTCCGCCTCCAGCGGCACGCCCGCGGCCGCGGCGATCCGCTCGGAGACCAGCCGCGCGGTGTCCGGGGTGAGCATGTCCCCCGGCACGCTGTGCGCGATCGCGCGCCGGAAGAGGCCCCGGGCCCGCGGCGAGGCCATCAGGCACGCGACCGAACCGGCCCCGGCGGACTCCCCCGCCACCGTCACGTTGTCGGGGTCTCCCCCGAAGGCGGAGACGTTCTCCCGCACCCACCGCAGGGCGGCGGCCTGGTCGAGCAGACCGCGGTTGTCGGGGCGGCCGGGCACGTGACCGAAGCCCTCGAAGCCCAGGCGGTAGTTGATCCCCACCACGACCAGGCCGCTCTCGGCGAGCCGGGTGCCGTCGTAGGTGATCTCGGAGGCCGCTCCGACGATGTAGGCACCCCCGTGGATCCACACCAGCACGGGGGCGCGGTCGCCCTCGCGGGCGGCGGTCCACACGTTGAGCGACAGGCAGTCCAGGGACGTCCCCGGGGTCCAGGGCGCCGCGCCCAGGAGCTGGTTCCCCTGCGGGGGCGGAGGGCCGAAGGAGGTGCAGTCGCGGACGCCGTCCCAGGG
>NZ_QPFC01001140.1:0-4448 GCF_003427465.1 Nocardiopsis sp. TNDT3
CGCCCCACCTGGCCCCTCCGAGCGAGACCGTTCCGGCCGAGGACATCGCCCTGGTCAGGCCCTACTACGCCGCCCACGAGCGCCTCCGCGCACGCGCGTCCACGGTCCGGGTTCCCGCGCCCCGAAGCGCCGAACCCGGAGCCGAGACCGACGAGGTCCGACGCGCGTTCGCCCTCGTCCAGGAACGCGCCGCCGCTCTGCTCCAGCAGTGGCGGGACGACCCCGGCGGCGACCTGCTCGGCGAACCCGCGCCCCGCTTCGGCGTCGTCCGGCCCGCTGAGCCCGCCCGGCGCACCGAATGGGCCGAACTCGCCTCTCTTATCCGCGCCTGGCACGACCAGCAGCGCCAGGCCGCACCCGCGTAACTTCCTTCTCCCTCCCGACAACCCCGACAAGGAGCCGTATGCCCGGTCGAGAACACGAGATGAGGGCCTGATGGCCGTGGACACCTACGAGTGGCAGAGCGACTTCGCCCGGGAGTACGTCGGTATCGGCCGTGAGGAAGGCCGGGAGGAAGGCCGAGAAGAGGGCCGCGCGGAGGCTGCGGCCCGTAGCGTGCTCGCCGTCCTGGCCGCGCGCGGGTTCACCGTCTCCGACGAGGTCCGCCAGCGCGTCGAGTCCTGCGACGACCCGGAGACCCTGGAGGCATGGGTTCCCAAGGCCGTCGCCGTCGACAGCCCCGAGGAACTCTTCGGCTGAGGGCGGGCACCATGACCACGTGGGGGGTGGGAGACCTCGCCCCCCGCGCCTCACCCCAGGGTCGGGGGCCAGTAGCGCTCCAGGATCGCCCGCGCCTCCATCAGCGCCTCCAACACGGCCGCGGCCACCTCCTCGGTGTACCGGGGCGTCGGGACCGAGCAGCTCAGCGCGTCCACGGCAGGGTTGTCGTAGCGCAGGGACACCGCCACGCACCGCAGGCCCACGACGTTCTCCCCGTCGTCCGTGGAGTAGCCCCGTTCGCGGATGAGCGCGAGGTCCTCCAGGAGCGCGTCCACGTCGGTGATCGTCTCGTCGGTGAGCGCCTCCAGCTTGGCGGGCAGCAGGTCGCGCACCTGTTCGTCCTCGCGCTCGGCCAGCAGTGCCTTGCCCAGGGCGGTGCTGTGCGCGGGCAGCCGTCGGCCCACCCGGCTGAAGGGGCGCAGGTAGTGCCGTGACTCCTGGGTGGCCAGGTAGACGACGTCGCCGCCGTCGAGCCGGGCGAGGTGGACGGTCTCCCCCAGCTTCTCGGCGAGGGAGTCCAGGTGGCCGCGAGCCTGGGCCACCCGGGCGTCGGAGTCGATGTAGCCGGTCCCGGTGAAGAGCGCGCGGATGCCCAGCGCGTAGAGGGCCCCGGTGGGGTCGGACCGGACCCAGCCCCGGTTCACGAGCGTCTGCACCAGCGCGTACAGGCTGCTGCGGGGGATGCCCATCTCCTCCGAGAGGGTGCGCAGGGTGACCGGGTCCCGGTAGCGCGCCAGGATCTCCAGGAGTTCGACGGTGCGCGCCGCCGACTTGACCTCTCGGACACCGCCGTGACCTTCCGCGGCCGACACTCGACCGCCTCCTTCCTGCTGCGTGCGGGCCGGGTCGGCCCCCCGGCCGCGGACGGCCCGCCGGGGGCGAGCGAGGACGTCCGCCTCGGGGTCCTCAGTGTAGAACGCCGTTCTCCCGGGCATCACCCCGCGCGCCCCGGGGCACGTGGCCGAACCCTTCCGCCACAGGGGTTTCCGTCGCTCGCGGCCCCGCCCTCCCCCGCGTCCGCTCCCGCCGCGCCACGCGCAGTGTTGCCCGTTTCATCACCCTCTGTGCTCCGCGTCCCAGGTTGACGTGATGTGTCCCCCAAAATAACCTGCGGCTACACACAAAGACGTCATCTACGTATGGAGACGATATGAGCGACGTCGGGACCGATCCCGATCTCCCCGCGAGGCTCGCCGAGGGCATGCGCCGATCGGTGCTCTCCTTCCCCCTCACCCCGTTCGCCGAGGACGGCTCCTTCGCGCCCGAGGCCTTCGAGGCGCACCTGGAGCACCAGCTGGCCGCGGGTCCGGGCGCGGTCTTCGTGGGCTGCGGGACCGGCGAGTTCTTCAGCCTCGGCCTCGACGAGTTCGGGAACGCGGTGGCCACCGCCGTCCGGCGCGTCGGCGGCTCCGTGCCCGTGGTCGCCGGCGCGGGCCACGGCACACCGCTGGCCGTGGAGTTCGCCCGCGTCGCCCGCGAGGCGGGCGCCGACGCCCTCCTGCTGCTGCCGCCCTACCTGATCGGCGGCACCCAGACCGGTCTGGTGGAGCACACCCGGGCGGTGGCGGAGGCGGCGGGCCTGCCCGTCATCGTGTACCAGCGCGCCCAGGCCGTCTACGAGCCGGAGACCCTCGCGAGGATCGCGCGGATCCCCGGCGTCATCGGCTTCAAGGACGGCATCGGCGACCTCGACCGCATGCAGCGCCTGGTCCGGGCCGTCCCGGAGGGCCTCCTCTTCTTCAACGGCACCCCGACCGCGGAACTCCAGGCGCGCTCCTACGCCGCGATCGGCGTCCCCGCCTACTCGTCGGCCGTGCACGCCTTCGCCCCCGAGATCGCCACCGCCTTCTTCCACGCCCTCCGCGCGGGCGACACGGCGGCGACGGACGCGCTGCTCGACGGCTTCTTCATCCCCTGGGTCCGCCTGCGCGACCGGGGCCCCGGCTACTCGGTGTCCCTGGTCAAGGCGGTCGCCCGCACGCGCGCGGCGGCGATCGGCGCCGACGTCGGCCCGGTCCGCGCCCCGCTGTCCGCGCCCGGGCCCGCCCACCTGGAGGAGGCCGAGCGGCTCCTCGACGCCGGGCTCGACCTCGCCGCCCGTCTGGCGCGCCGGTAGCTCTCCCCGGGTTCGCCGGAGCGGACCCCCGCCCCGGAGAACCACCTCCGCCACCGGGTCCCCCTCCGGTGCCGCGGCCCCCGGGCGTCCCGCCGCGGCGGAGCGCCCGCACCTTCCGAGACAAGGCCTCCCATGCTCTCCACCATCCACCCCTCCGTCCCCGGGGCGCTCCTCTCCGCGAGCGAAGCCCCCGCAGCGGCCTGGTCCCTCCCCCCGTGGGCCCTCATCCTCACCGTCGCGCTCGGCGTGGTCCTGCTGCTCGTGCTGGTCCTGCGGGCCAAACTGCACGCCTTCGTCGCGCTGCTCCTGGTGAGCGCGGCGGTCGCGTTCGCCGCGGGCCTGCCCCTCAGCAGCGTTCCTGGCCTGCTCGAAGCCGGGATGGGCGACACCCTCGGCGGCATCGCCATCATCGTCGCCCTCGGCGCGATGCTGGGCCGCATGATGCAGGAGACGGGCGCCGCCCAGCTCCTGTCACAGCGCCTGCTCGCCCTCTTCGGAGAGGGCCGCGCCCCGCTCGCCATGGGACTGACCGCGCTGCTCCTGGGCATCCCCGTCTTCTTCGACGTGGGCTTCATCATCATGGTCCCGCTGCTGTACGCGGTCGCCGCCCGGTCGGGCCGGTCGCTGATCAGCGTCGCGCTGCCCGCCGCGGGCGGTCTGGCCATCATGCACGCGGTCCTGCCGCCCCACCCCGGTCCCGTGGCCGCGGCCCAACTGCTCGGCGGGCACCTGGGCTGGATCGCCTTCATGGGCCTGGTCTGCGGTCTGCCCGCCTGGTACCTGGGCGCCTACGTGTTCGGCAAGTGGCTGGGCGACCGCACCTTCGTCCCCGTCCCCGCCTCCTTCCGGGAGGAGGGCGACGAGCTGGGCGAGGTCCCCGAGAACGCGCCCCCGCTGTCGCTGACCCTGGCCGTGGTCATCCTGCCGGTGGCCCTCATCCTGCTCAACACCTTCTCCCCGCTGGTGGTCCCCGAGGGTCCGGTGCTGGAGGCCCTGCTCTTCGTCGGCAACCCCGTCACCGCGCTGACGATCGCCACCCTGCTGTCCTTCTGGCTGCTGGGCCTGCGCGGGGGCATGACGCGCGAGCGGGTGGAGAAGGCCGCCTCCGCGTCCCTGGGCCCGACCGCCCTGGTCCTGCTCGTCACCGGCGCGGGCGGGGTCTTCGGCGAGGTCCTGGAGGCGACGGGCGCGGGCGACGCCGTGGCGGGGATCCTGTCCGCCACGGCCCTGCCCGCCATCGTCCTGGCGTTCGCCATCGCCACGATCATGCGCGTGGCCCTGGGGTCCAAGACGGTCGCGATCGTCACGACCGCACCGATCGTGGCCCCGCTCATCGCGGAGGCCGGGATGTCGCAGCCCGAGATCGCGCTCGTGGTCATCGCGATCGCGGCGGGCGGGACGGTGCTCTCGCACGTCAACGACTCCGGCTTCTGGCTGATGAACCGCTACCTGGACATCGACATCAGGACGACGCTCAAGAGCTGGACCGTGATGGAGACCCTCATGGGCTCCATCGCGTTCCTGATCGCCGCCGCCATCAGCGCGGGCCTGGCGCTGGCCGGGTGAGGGACGACAGCGCGACGCCCCGGCACGGAACCGGTTCCGTGCCGGG
>NZ_QPFC01001141.1:0-2317 GCF_003427465.1 Nocardiopsis sp. TNDT3
GGGCGGGGCCGTCCGGAGGCCGTACGTCCGCGGGGGCCATGCCGCACACGCCGCAGAAACCGTCCTCGACCCGGCCGGGGCAGCCGGGGACCGTGCACTTCGTCATCTGTTCACACCACCATCGCTCTCGCCCTCTGACGCGTCCGGGCCCGGTGTGGTTCTGTTCACAGCGGAATCGGTTCCGCCGAGTTCCTGGAGCGCGCGCTGGTACGCGGAGAGGGCGACCGTGGCCGCGCGCAGGTCGCAGGGCGCGGTCCACAGCTCCCAGTGCACCGTGCTGTGGAGACGGGTCAGCCGCGGGTCCTCGGCGACGCCGATCCGGACCGAGCGGGAGCGGTAGGCGTCCAGGCGTCCGCGCAGTTCGGCTCGGCGCTCCAGGAGGCCGGTGAGGTTGGCCTCGCGTTCCCGGGCGTCGTCGGCCGCCTCGCGGACGGCGCGCTGGACCTCGCCCAGGCGGGCGCCGAGTTCGCGCCACCGGCCCCGGCCGCGCAGGTCGTCCATGGCGTCGATGTGCGCCCGCAGCGCGGGGACGGGGTCGGGCACGTCGACCGCGGCGGGCGAGGAGACCTTGGCGACCACCTGTTCGCGCAGCGCGCGGGCGCGCTCCACGGCCTTGCCGACGTCGTCGATGGCGAAGCCGAGCCGCTCGACGCTCTCGCCGTAGGAGTCGCGCATGCGCAGGGCGTCGCGGAGCTCGCCGCGCACGCGTTCCAGCCGCAGGCGCAGCCGTTCGAGGGAGGACGTGTCCACACGGCCGTCCTCGACGAGCGCGAGGGGGTCGCGGCGGACGGTGGCGCCGACCGCGGCCAGGTCCACGCGCAGTGACTCGTACTCGTCCTCGGCGAGCTCCACCATGTCGGAGAGGGTGCCGATCTCGTGCCACATGGCGTCGAGTTCGCCCAGGCGCGGGTGGAGGGCGTCCCAGGCCGTCTCGGCGGCCGAGATGACCTCGGTGGCCTCCTCGTAGTCGGCGGACATGCGGGCGACGGCGGCGGCGAGGGTGACCGACTCCCGTCCGGTGTGGAGCAGCCCGCGCTCGTGCAGCGGGACCTCGCCGGCGGGCAGGGGTACGGAGTCGCCGTTGAGCAGGGAGGTCAGGGCGGCCTGGTCCTCGGGGCCCTCCGCGCGGTCCCGGATCCGACCCGCCCTGTCGACGACGCGGCGGAAGGCATCGTAGACCGTCCACAGGCTGCGGATGCGCCCGCTGGCGTGCTCCCAGCGCCGCCGGGTGCGCCCGACGAGGTCGGCCCCCTGGAGCATGCGGTGGCTGACGTGGCCGTCCAGGTCAGCGAGGTTGAGGGAGATCCTGTCGGCCTCACCGCGCACACGGTTGAGCGCGTGGTCGATGCCCTCCCAGCTCATGGGCGGCATGCTCGCCCCGGACGCCCTGGCCACCTGCCGCCTTCCTCCCCGGCGTCCACGCACGCTCCCCGCAGCCGTCTGGGGCGTGGACGGTCAATGGTCCTTTACCTAGACAAGAGTCTGGCCCCCGCTTTCGCGAACTACAAGAGAAAGCCCGGTTTACGGCCATGAACGGCCACTGGCGCCCCGTTTGCGGTCCACAGGGCGCATCACATGACAGAAGCTTCCTTCCGTCACACCCGTCGCTCCGTGCGCTCCCGTCACGGTTTCGGATGCCCGTGCCCGCCCAGGACCTCCAGGACGAAGCGGGCCCGCTCGGCGACCGGCACGCGCGGCAGCTCCACCAGTTCGTAGCCGCACGCCGGGTAGGCCTCGGTCATCGCCCGGTGGGTGCGCTCGGCCTCCTCCGGGGACTGGTGGCGCTCGGCGTCTCCGGTGAAGATCTCCGGCCAGGGCGGGGCCACGAAGACCCGGCGGTGGTAGCGGAACCGGCGGACCGCCTCGGTGACGTGTCCGGGGACCGGCAGGCCGCGCAGGCGGAGGTAGCCCACCAGGTCGGGGACGCCGCGGTCGCAGAAGACGGGGCCGGGCAGGGACGAGGCCTCGCGGTGCGAGCGCATCTCCCACGAGAGCATGAGTTCGGCGAACAGGGCGTCGTCGCGCCAGGCCAGGCCCCGGCCGCCTATCTCGCGCTGGTCGCGGATGACGGCGCGCCCCGCCTCCGGGGTGCGCGCGTACCCGAGCGAGGCCAGGTGGTCGATCAGGGTGGTCTTGCCCGATCCCGGGCCTCCGGTGACGACGACGAGGTGGTCCATGGTGCTCCGTTCGGGGACGGGGCCGGACGGGGCCTGCCGTGTCGGCCCCGCCCGGGCCGGTGGTCGCGACGCGTCGCCGCGGTACGGGGGTGCCGGTCCCCGGGAAGGGGACCGGCCACGGCCTCGGCGTCCGCGCCTCC
>NZ_QPFC01001142.1:0-2207 GCF_003427465.1 Nocardiopsis sp. TNDT3
CCCCCGGCCGATCCCACCCCCGCTCACCGCGCACGTCCGGCGGCGGGAAAACGGGCGAACAGCCCGGAGGACACGCCCCGGCCCGCCGCCGGGATCCCCGCCAGCCTGTGCGGAGCGCAGGCCCCCGCCGTCCGGATCGCCGAAAATGTCTGGACAGCCGCCACCACCCGAATAGTCGCCCAAACCGAATGGATGGAGTTTTGGGCGGATTTTCGTTCAACAATGCAGGAGGTTTCGGTACCGTGTTCCGGAATTCGGCCGGGCGCCTTCCCCCGCGTGAGGGGCGCCCAGCCGGATGCGCGTCACACGCGTGCCGGTTCCTTCGACGGGGTCTCGTCCCGCAGACGCCTCAGCTCACGGTCACAGGCCGACAGGTGGCGGCCCAGGGCGTCCTCGAAGGCCGTCGAGGACGCCTCCATCGCCAGGCGGCGACGGATCGCGAACTCCGGCCCGGACCGGGTGGCGACCGACGCCAACAGGGACTCCACCCTCGCGTCCGCCGGGTCGAGCACCTCGTCCACCAGACCCAGCCCACGGGCCTCCTCCGCCGGGAACGGAAGACCCAGCAGCGAGCAACGGCGGGCCGCTCCGTGCCCGGCCTGCTGGCGCAGGCGGTACAGGACCATGCCGGGCCACGCGGTCTCCTCCGTCGCGGGGAAGCGCAGGCTCGACCCGGGCGCCATGATCCTGAGGTCGCTGGAAAGGAGGAGTTCGGCCGCGACCCCGCCGCAGTCCGCCTCGACGATCGCCACGGTGGCGATATCCACCCGCTCCAGACGGCGCAGCGCCCGCTCCCACTTGTTCACCGTGTGGACGGTGACCTCGTCGGACACGGGAAGGCCCGTGGGGACCCCCCGGAGGCGAAGCGTTCCGACGGTCCCGGGGCCCGCGTCCTCACACGCGTCCGCGAACGCGTTCACCTCGGCCACGAGCGCGGCGGACAACGGAAGCGAGCCGTCGATCCGCAGGTCCGGCGCGTTGCCGTCGTTGGACGTACTGGTCACTGTGTCTCCTCTGTTCGAAGGGGTTGTCACCACTGGCACAGCGCTGCCTCGATCGTCGATCCGGGACCCATGGTCATGAGGACGCTGTGGTCGCCGGGGGAGGCGACGCCCTCCTCCAGGAGCTGCTGGTACGAGAACAGGAAGGAACCGCTGGACAGGTTGCCGTAGTCGCGGAGCACGCTCGTCGTGTGCCGGACGTCGTACCTGGTCAGGCCGAGGTTGACCATGACCGAATCGATGACCTTCTTGCCGCCGGAGTGCACCGTCCAGTGCCGGATGTCGCTGCGGCGCAACCCGGTGCCGTCCAGCAGGCGGTCGATGATGATGTTGGCGTGGGCCCCCACGACGTAGGGCACCTCGGGGTCCAGGAAGAAGCTGAACCGGCCCTGCTCGGAGTCCCAGTCGTAGCGCATGGCGGGAAGGGCGTCCACGATGATCTGGCTGGAGAACTTCAGCAGACGCGGACCGGTGGGCTCCGGGCGGTCCGCGGTGTCGCCGGAGACCACGGCGATCGCGGCCGAACCGTCTCCGAACAGGCTGTTCACCACGGACGTGCGCATCGTCCCGTCGAACACGTAGGCGGCGGAGCAGGCCTCGATGCACACCATGACGGCGAGCTTGCCGGGGTGGGCCCGCGCCCACCCGGCGACGGCGTTGAGCGCGTTCAGCCCCGCGTTGCAGCCCATTCCGACGACGTCCAGACGGCTGGCGCTGGAGGGGATGCCCAGCTCACGGATGAGCAGGGCGCTGAACCCCGGGGTGAGGAAGCCGGTCGTGGTGACACAGCACAGGTAGCCGATGTCGGACAGGTCGGCCCCCGCCCTCTTCAGGCACTCCTGGAGGGCGCGGGCTCCCATGTCGACACCCTGCCGCCTGTGCTTGTCCAGCAGCTCTCCCTGGACCTCCATGACCCGTCCGCCGTCCGGCCCCTCCGGGGGGAGGGTGAGGTGGCGCCGGTCGATGGCGCTGTTGCGGAAGACCGAGCGGATTCTCGGATCCCGGATGTCGAAGATCTCCAGGAGTTCGTCCTGGGAGTAGGAGGTGGGCGGGACCGCCGTTCCGACACCGACGATCGCCGCGGGGGCTCCGCCACGGTCGGCGGCTGCGGGAGCCCGGCTCTCCGGAGCGGTTGCGAGATGTGCGTTCACACGGGAATCCATTTCTTGTGGATACGGACCTGGGCGTGATGGGCGGGTGGGCGTC
>NZ_QPFC01001143.1:0-4315 GCF_003427465.1 Nocardiopsis sp. TNDT3
GCTCCGGGTCGGCGGGCGCCCGGAAAATCCCGGCGGGGCGGGCGCGCCGAGCTGTACCATCGGGCGGCGCGTCCGACGGCCGGGGGACCCCGTCCCCCGGCGGGCAGGACACCGGTGCGGGCGGGCGCCGCCCGTGCGCACCACTTCCCGAGTACACGGAGCGAGGCGGCCAGACGTGAGCGAGCACGACAGGGCGATCGCCCAGAACCGCGCGAACTGGGACCAGCGCGCCGACGTCCACGCCCGGTCCGCGATGTACGACGTCGACGGGCTGATCGCGGACCCCTCCCGCCCCTCCCCGGTCGTGCGCAACGACCTCGCGGTACTCGCGCCCCACCTGGAGGGCGGCACGGTGGCGGGGAGGTCGCTGCTGCACCTGCAGTGCCACATCGGCACCGACACCGTCTGCTGGGCCCGCTTGGGCGCCGTGGACGTCCACGGCCTGGACCTGTCGCCGAACTCGCTGGCCCACGCCCGGCGCATCGCCGACGCCGTCGGCGCCGACGTCACCTGGGTCGAGGGCGACGCGCGCACCGCCTCCCGGGTCATCGACCGCACGTTCGAGGTGATCGTGACCAGCGCCGGGACGATCGTGTGGCTGCCCGAGCTGCGCTCGTGGGCCCGGTCGATCCACGACCTGCTGGAACCGGGCGGGGTGTTCGCGATCCGCGACGACCACCCGATCCTGGGCGCCATGGACTTCGAACCGTGGCAGGTGAGCGGCGACTACCTCAGCGGCGGGGGCGCCAACGTCTACGAGGACGCGGCCACCTACACCGACGGACCCACGGACTCCATCACGCAGACCGTCAACCACGAGTGGCGCCACGACCTGGCGGAGGTGACGGGCGCGCTGCTGGAGGCCGGGCTGGTCGTCGAGGCGCTCGGAGAGCACCCGTTCATGGACTGGCCCGCCTTCTCCGGCCTGGTGGAGTGCCCGCAGGGGTGGCGGCTGCCCGAGGGCGCCCCCAGGATCCCGCTGAACTTCTCGGTGGTCGCGCGCCGCCCTGGGTGACCCCCACGCGAGCCGCCCCGCCAACAGCAGGGACAGGGGAACGCGGCGACGGCGTGCGTACCACTCCCCGCTCCCGTCGAAGAGCACCGGCCGGAGCGGAGCCAGCACGCGACCCTCGGCGGCCGGGCGCCCCCGTCGGCGCGGCCGTCCCGCGCCGGCTCCGGACGCCCGGGAGTACCGCGCCTGAGGTTGTCCACAGGGCCGATGCGCACATGGTGGCCGGTGAGCCGTCCGCGATACGGTTGGGATCATGGACAACGCACCGACACGACCGTCCACGTCGGTTGAGGACTACGTGAAGGTCATCTACGACCTCCAGGAACGCGGCAACGGGCCGGTGACCATCTCCGGCATGGCCGAGCGCCTGTCGGTGTCCAACTCCTCGGTGTCGGGGATGCTGCGCAAACTCAGCGAACTGGGCCTGGTGGAGCACCGGCGCTACGGCGCGGTCAACCTCACCGAGCCGGGCACCAAGGCGGCCCTGTCGGTGCTGCGCCGCCACCGTCTGCTGGAGACCTACCTGGTCGCCGAGCTGGGCTACTCCTGGGACGAGGTGCACGACGAGGCCGAGATCCTCGAACACGTGGTCTCGGACAAGTTCGTCGACCGCATCGCCCACCACCTGGGCGACCCCGTGGTCGACCCGCACGGCGACCCCATCCCCACCCGCGACGGCCACATCGTCGAGCGCGAGAGCCTGCTGCTGTCGGAAGCGGAGAAGGGCGTCAGCGGCGTGATCGTGCGCGTCAACGACACCGATCCCGACCTGCTGCGCTACCTGGCCGACATCGAGATCGGCATCGGGATGCGGGTGGAGGTGGCCGAGCGCCGCCCCTACGCCGGGTCGATGCAGATCACCGTGGGCGCCGACGCGGGCGCTCCCCAGCGCTCCCAGGCCCTGGGTCTGGTGGCCGCCGAGGCACTGTGGATCAGCCCCGACGACCAGGGGTAGGACTTTCCCGGAAACGCCGTCGCTACCCGAAGGACGTGGCTACCGTGGGTGACGAGAACGATCCGACGACCGGAGGCAGCGACATGCCCGTTTCCCCTGTGGCCGAACGCCAGTCCTCCACCGGATCCCGGTACGAGCCGCTGACCCCGCCTCCGGAGGGATTCACCGCCGACGACCTGGACAGCATCCCGGATCTTCCGCCGCACACCGAACTCATCGACGGAAGCCTGGTACTGGTGACCCCTCAACGCAACTTCCACACGGTCGTGCTCTCGGTCCTGGACACTCGCCTGTTCGAGCAGGCCCCCGACCGCCTGCGCGTGCGCAGGGAGATGACCCTCAAACTCGGTCCGCGGCAAAGGCCCGAACCCGACCTCATCCTGGTACAGGCCCAGGCCACCGGGGGGACGGAACAGACCTGGTTCGCACCCGAGGCGGTGGAACTGGTGGTCGAGGTGGTCTCTCCCGAGTCGGAGCTGCGCGACCGTGAGCGCAAACCGCAGCTGTACGCCGAGGCCGGTATCCCCAACTTCTGGCTGATCGAGCAGGACCGGGGCGAAGCCGTGGTCTACGTGCACGAACTCGCGCCCACCGGCGGCTACACCAGGCCGACCGTCCACCGACAGCGCCTCAAGACTTCCCGGCCCTTCCCCGTCGACATCGACCTGACCGAGATCCAGCGCCGCTGAGCCGGTCCCCCCGTCCCTGGCCGGGCGGCGGGTGGCGCGCACCCGCCGTCCGGGCCCGTGTCAGGGTTCACCCCTCCATGCGCACGCCCGCCACGCCGTCCTCGATCACGAACCGCGCACGGTCGCGGATGGGCGAGCCCGGCTCGCTCACGTGGTCCACGACGCGGTAGTCGGCCGTCCACTCGGTGGGCGTGACGACGTTGCGCACGTAGCCCCGCTTGCGGTTGACGAACCTGATGTGCGGGTTCTCCCGCAGCTGAACCTCGTCGCCGGGGGCCTGTTCGGTGCCGTCGCCGCCGCTGGTGACGGACGTGCCCACCAGCTCGGTGGCCACCGTCGGCGACTCGGGGGCGTCGAAGTCGGCCTTGACGTCGCACACGTAGTTGGCGTGCACGTCCCCGGTGATCACCACCCCGTTGCGCGTGCGCGCCAGCTGGTCGCGGACCTCGTCGCGGTCCACGAGGTAGTTGTCCCAGGCGTCGTTGCTGAAGTCGGTCGCCCCGCCCTCGGCGAAGTCGCGCTGGGAGAAGAACACCTGCTGGGCGAGCACGTTCCAGCGGGCCCGCGACGAGGACAGCCCCTCCCGCAGCCACTGCTTCTGCCGGGCGCCGAGCAGGGTGCGCGAGGGGTCGCCGCGCTCGGCGTCGGACACCTGCGGGTCGCGGTACTGGCGGGTGTCGAGCAGGTGCATGTCCACCAGGTCGCCGAAGGCCAGTCTGCGGTAGAGCTGCATGTCGGGGCCGACCGGCGTCTGGGCGAAGCGCAGAGGCATGTGCTCGTGGTAGGCCTTCAGCGCCTGGGCGCGCCGGCGCAGGAACTCCTCGGGCGGGACGTCCTCGCCGTTGGAGCGGTCGTCGGCCCAGTTGTTCTCCAGCTCGTGGTCGTCGAAGACCACCGCCCACGGGAAGGCGGCGTGCGCGGCCTGGAGGTTGGCGTCGCTCTTGTACTGGGCGTGCCGCACGCGGTACTCGGCCAGGGTGCGGACCTCCCGGTCGGGGAGGTGGCCCCGGCCCAGGCTCCCCTGTCCGCCCGTCTCGTAGATGTAGTCGCCCAGGAACGCGACCAGGTCCAGGTCCTCCTCGGCCAGGTGCGCGTGGGCGTTGTAGTGCCCGGCGGTGTAGCTCTGGCAGCTGGCGAACGCGAAGGAGAACCGGTCCGTGCGGATCCCGGGGGGAGGGGCGGTCCTGGTACGGCCGACCTGGCTGATCTCGTTGCCCACGCGGAACCGGTAGAAGTACTCGGTGCCGGGCCGCAGCCCCTGCGCCTCCACGTGCACCGAGTGGGCGGCGTCGGGGCCCGTCTCCACGGTTCCGGAGGCGGAGAGCAGACCGAAGCCCTCCTCCCGTGAGACCTGCCACTCGACCTCCACCCGCCGGTCGGGCATGCCGCCCAGTCCGTCCTCGGCGAAGGGGTTGGGGGCCAGACGGGTCCAGAGCACGACGCTGCTGTGGAAGGGGTCGCCGGAGGCGACGCCCAGGGTGAAGGGCTCACCGATGCCGCCCGACCGGGCGGGGGCGTCGGCGCGGACGGAGGCGTCGGCCCGCACGCCGGGACTCCAGGAGGCGCCCAGCGCGACGGCGCCCAGGGTGGCCGCGCCGCCGACCAGGGCCTGGCGCCGTGTGGTGCTGCTGACGGTCGGGTCGGGGACGGGAAGGGGGG
>NZ_QPFC01001144.1:0-2672 GCF_003427465.1 Nocardiopsis sp. TNDT3
CTCCTTCCGTCCCGGCGGCGGGTGCTCCGCCCTCGGAGCCCGTGAGGATGCTGTTGCCGTTCCCCAGCTCGGTCGTGCCGTTCCCCAGGGCGGTGGAGAGGTCGTTCGCGGCATCGCTTGCGGCACGGGCCTCCCGGTCAGCGGTGTCCGCGGCGTCGGAGGCGCGCTGGACCCGCGCGTCCACGGTGTCCGTGTCCCGGACGGAGGTGTCGGGCTCCGGGGCGACGAGGTTCAGTTCCGCACGGAAGCGGTCGGCCAGTGCCTGGCTCGGTCCCGTGGGCGCGGGCGCCGGGTCCGGTGGCGGGGTCACGGTGATGGTCGGCTGGGGCGCGCTGGTGGTCGTGGTGGCGCCATCGGTGTTGTCGATGGTCGTGGTGTTTTCGGAAGTGACCCCTGTGACGACGGCAGTGCTGTCGGTGCCGGTGGTCGTGTCTCCGGTCGTGCTGGTGGTCGAGGTGGTGTTGGCGGGGGCCGGCGCACGGGTCGTCGTCCCCCCGCTCGTGTCACCGCTCGACGGGCGCCCGGGGGGAACGGTGCCGCCGTTCGTCCCCTGGCCGAGGCCCCCCAGAGCGGTGCGCGTGTCGTTCAGGGTCTGGATCAGGGCCTTGATCTTCTGGTTGAAGCTGGCCAGCGCCTTCGTGTACTCCTTCTCCTGGTCCTCGTAGGCCTTCCTGGCGCTCTGCTCGTCCGGCTTGTCGGCGTACTTCTGGGCCAGGCCCTCCATCGGGGCCCGGGTGTCGGCGTACTCGGCCTCCGCCTTGCTGAACTCCTCCTGCGCCTTGTGGATGCCGTCCTTGACGGGTCCCAGGCCCTTGACCTGGTCCGGAGTGAGGAAGCCCATCGCGATCGCGTCGGCCTCCGAGTACCACTTGGCCATCCGGATCGTGGTCTGGTCCACGATCCATCGGGTGGGCCGGGAGTGGAGCGGGGTCTGCGGAAGGCTCGGGTCGTTCAGGTGGAAGGCGGCGGGCGCCGTGAGCTTGCTGCCCGCGGCGAACGCCCAGGTGACGTCGTGCTCCACGAGGTAGAAGGGCCCCTGGCGGAGCTGGTCCGACTCCTGGTAGCCCTTGACGGTCTGGTTGGAGCCCGACGAGGCCCCGTGGGACGAGCCGGTGTTCGCGGCCGCCGCGCCGGTGTAGATGCCCTCGTGGCGGTCGTAGACGGGACTCTCGGTGCTTATCCCCGCGGGGCGGAACCCGCCGCCGAAGCCCTGGCCTCCGCCGTGGGAGCTGCCGGAGCTGTCCGTCCGGGGCCGGACGCGGGAGTCGCTGAGCTGGCCGTCCGGCCGCGCGTCCAGGATCTTCGCACCGCGGGTGCTCGGCAGGGCCTTGGCGCCCCACTCGGTGTGGTTGCTCCGCACCACCCTGTCGATCCACCCGGGGAGTTCGATGTCCTTGAAACTCACCCCCTCGGGATCGAGCGAGGCCGACGGGTCCATCGCCTTGATGGCCTCGTCGCTGAGGCTGGCGTCGATCTCGTTGTAGACCGGGTCCAGTCCGTAGACGTCGGCGAGGTGGGCCCGCGCCGCGTTCGCCGTCTCCTCGGTCGACTTCCCCTCGGGCGGCTTCCAGCCGGCGGACCGCGCGACGACGATGTTGGCCTGCTCGCGCAGCGCCTTTCCGTAGTCCTGCACCATGGTCGTCAGTGCGAGGGCGGAGTCGGTGCCGGGACGTGGACCCGCCTCACGGGTCCACGTGCGCAACGCGTCGGCCTGGGAGGCGTAGATGGGTGCTCCGGACCGCCGCGTCGTGCCGCTCCCGGTCCGGTCGTCGGCGGTGCCGGTGGTGTCGCCGCCTTCCGGTGCCGGAGCGGTGTTCCGGTCGGGCGGAGCGGTCCCGGTGGAGCCGGTGCCGTCCGTGGACGTGGTGACGGCGGGGGCCGGCGGAGGCGACAGCGTGTCGGTTCCGGTTCCCTGCGTGCCGCCTTCCAGGGTGTCCGCCGCCGGGGGGTCGAAGGTCATGTACGCGAGCGAGTACAGCGTGTCGACCCGTCCGCTGTCAGCGGTGACCTCGTAGGTCGATTTCGGCTTCCTGCCGCTCTCCCCGCCCTTGGGTTCGTCGAACTGGAGTTTGAGTTTGAGGGTCGTGTCCGTGCTGACCTTCGCGTACGGGGTTTTCAGGTGCAGCTCGATGGTGCGGGCGTCGTCCTGGGACTGCCCGGAGGAGCGCCCGTCGTTGCTGGACCCGGAGATCTCCCCGGCGGGGGTGGTGAACAGGGCGCGGTGTCCCGGCTGTCCGTCCGGCCCCTGGTCGTCCTGGGGATAGGGCGGAGGTATCAGCAGCGCGCCGTCCGAGCTCACCGTCCTGCTGGTCTCGTCGCTCCGCGAGTGCGCGTCGGTCGCCTTCACCGTGTGCGACTCGATGTAGTAGTCGGCCTGGTCGACGTGCGAGACCTTGGTGCTCTTCGGGTCCCTGATCAGTTCCACGTAGAGCTTCCCCGTGAAGCTCGAACGCTGCGGCCGCGGCTTCGAGTCCGGGGTGGGCTCCGGGCCCAGCGCGCGGACGTTGAGCGGCAGCGGGGCGGTGGGGTCCGGGTTCTGGGCCAGGTGCGTGGTCAGCTGCTTCAGCAGGGCCTCCCGGCCGCCGCCGAGCGTCAGCTCCAGTCCGTTCGAGGCGAGGGAGTCCACCAGGGCCTGGGCGGCGGCCTCGGGGTCGGCGGGCTGGATCTGCCTG
>NZ_QPFC01001145.1:0-1416 GCF_003427465.1 Nocardiopsis sp. TNDT3
GGTGGGGGACATGGTCTTCTCCTCGGGGGCGGTGGCCACACCGGCCTCCTTGGCGCGGAGCCCGGGAGTTTTCCGGAACTTTCCGGTCAAACCAGCCTAAGGAGCGCCGCACGGAGGTGTCAACGCCCTCCCCCGGGCCCCGTTCACGGCGGCGGGGCGGTGCTGTCGCGCACGACGAGCTCGGTGGCCAGCTCGACCCGCGGGCTCTCGATGGTCTCGCGCTGCACCAGGCGGTGCACGGTGCGCACCGCGAGCCTGCCCATGTCCGACAGCGGCTGGCGCACGGTGGTCAGGGACGGCGAGGACCAGCGGGCCTCGGGCAGGTCGTCGAAGCCGACCACGCTGACGTCGGCGGGCACCCGCAGGCCGCGGCGGCGCAGCGCCTCGTAGACGCCCAGCGCCATCTGGTCGCTGGCCGCGAACACGGCCGTGGGCGGATCGGCGAGGTCGAACAACCGCTCCCCCGCCCGGAAGCCGGACTCGTAGCCGAACTCCCCCGGCACGACCAGCTCGTCGTCGACCGCGAGCCCCGCCGTCTCCAGGCCCGCCCGGTAGCCGTCGAGCCGGGCCCGGCTGCACCACAGCTCGGGGCGCCCCGCGACGAAGGCGATGCGCCGGTGGCCGAGGTGGATCAGGTGCTCGGTCGCGCTGAGGCCCCCGGCCCAGTTGGTGACGCCGACCGTGGGGGTGTCCAGGTCCGGGACGCCGACCGGGTCGACGACCACGGCGGGCACGTGGAGCTCCCGCAGCTCCTCGCGCAGCTCGGGGTCCAGGTCGGTGGTCACGAGGATCGCCCCGTCGGTGGCGCGCGAGCGCACGTTCTCCAGCCACTGGCGGGTGGAGCTGACCCGGCGGTGGATGGCCGACACCACGATGCCGGTCCCGCTCTCGTGCGCGGCGTCCTCCACGCCGCGGATGATCTCGACCGCCCACGGGCTGTCCAGGTCGTTGAAGACGAGGTCGAGCAGGCCGACGCGCTCCCGTGGCCGACCTCCGCGGCGCCGGTAGCCATGGGCGCGGATCAGGCTCTCCACGCGCTCGCGCGTGGCGGGGGCGACGTCGCCCCGGCCGTTGAGCACGCGCGAGACCGTCGGCGCGGAGACGCCCGCCTCCTCGGCGATGGCGGAGATCGTGACGTCTCGGGACGGGGTGTCGGGCATGGTCCTCCTTTGTGCCCACCCAGAGTACGAGCACAGCTGGTGGGGCGACAGCGCCGAGACGGGATCTTGACGCTGTGCCCGGCGACGACCTAGGGTCCATTGACCTTCACATTTTACGGAACTTTCCGGAAGTTTCGTCGGTCGCCAGATCGGAGATCCCCCCATGAAGCCGCTCCGCCTCGTCACCGCCGTCCTCGCCGCGACGGCGCTGGCGGTCCCCCTGGCCGCCCCCGCGTCCGCGGCCCCCGGGCACGAC
>NZ_QPFC01001146.1:0-2256 GCF_003427465.1 Nocardiopsis sp. TNDT3
ACCCGGGGCCGCGTCCGACGCCTCGGGGAGCGGGCCCCGGGCCGGGTCGTCGGGTTCGGGGCGGTCGAGGATCCCGGCGACGAACAGGGCGGCGGGGACGGTGGCGGGGTAGACCGTGCCCTGGTGCAGGAGCGCGCCGTGGAGGTGGTCCAGCGCGCGCTCGCGCTCACGCGCGTCGCCGGTGAGCAGGCTGGCGAGGTGCCCGGGGGTGTCGGCGCCGGAGCCGTAGGCGTGGAAGGCGCGGGTCCAGTCGGTGGTGTGGAGTACGTCCGGTCCTGTCTGCATGTCCCGGATTGTGGCAGCGCCCACCGACGGTCCGCGGGTGTGCCGCCGGGGAGCGCCGGGAACGGTCTGGCTATACTCGGGCCCCGACTCCGGGGCCGCCCCCCAAGGAAGGCCACACCATGTCGTTCGCCCAGCCGCCCACCACACCCCTGCGCCGGGCCCTGTTCCGCGCCCCCATCTGGATCTACCGGACAGGGTTGGGCGGACTGATGGGCCGCCGGTTCGTACTGCTCACCCACAGGGGGCGGACCACGGGAGAGGCCCGCCAGGCGGTGCTGGAGGTCATCGGCGGCGACGACGCCGCGGGAACCGTGCTGGTGGCCTCCGGGTACGGAAGGCGGTCGCAGTGGTTCCGCAACGTCGAGCACGAGCCGCGGGTGCTGTTCCAGCTGGGCAACCGGCGCCACCGGGGCACCGCCACCGTCCTGTCGCCGCAGGAGTCCGGTGAGGCGCTGGTGAGCTACGCCGAGCGGCACCCCGCCGCCGCCGTGGCGCTGCTGCGCGCGCTGGGCTACGAGGTGGACGACAGCGAGGAGTGGTTCGAGCGGAGGGGTGCGGACATCGGGAACGACATCCCGGTCGTCCGGTTGACCCCCGCGGGGGCCGCCGGTGAGCACCACCCCGGACTCTCCGCTCCCTAGGGCGGCGGACCGGCGGCATCGAAGGCCTTCGGTGTCGCCGGTCGCGTCCGGTGGCGTCAGGCGGCCCGAGGTTACAGGCGCACGCCCAGCAGGGTGTCCACGGTCGCGCGCACCAGGGCGGGCGCGCCGGTGTCGGCGCCGCCCTCGGTGAGGGCGGTGTCGGCCCAGGCGTCCACCGCGGCCAGGGCCGCCGGGGAGTCCAGGTCCTCGGACAGGGCCGCGCGCACGGCGGCGAGCACCGGGGCGGCGTCGGGCGCCGCGCCCAGGGCGAGGGCGGAGCGCCAGCGCTCGGCGCGGGCGGTGGCGGCGGGGAGTTCGGCGTCGGTCCACTCCCACGGGGCGCGGTAGTGGTGGGCGAGCATGGCCAGGCGGATGACGGCCGGGTCCACGCCCTGCTGGCGCAGCTTGGAGACGAAGACCAGGTTGCCCAGGGACTTGGACATCTTCTCGCCGTCGAGGCCGACCATGCCCACGTGCAGGTGGTTGTGGGCGTTGGGTCCGCCCGTGGCACATCGGGTCTCGGCCGCGCCCATCTCGTGGTGGGGGAAGATCAGGTCGCTGCCGCCGCCGTTGAGGTCGAAGGCCGGGCCGAGCCGGTCCAGGGCGATGGCGCTGCACTCGATGTGCCAGCCGGGGCGCCCGCGGCCCAGGGGGCTGTCCCAGGCGGGCTCGCCGGGGCGCTCGGCGCGCCAGAGCAGCCAGTCGAGCGGGTCCTTCTTGCCGGTGCGCTGGGGGTCGCCGCCGCGTTCTCCGAACAGCTCCAGCATCTGCCCGCGGTCCAGGTTGCTGATCTCGCCGAACTCGGGCGCCTCGGCGACGGAGAAGTACAGGTCCCCGTCCAGCTCGTAGGCGGCGCCGGTGTCGCGGATGCGGGCGGCGAGGTCGCTGATGAGGTCGACGGACTCCACCACGCCGACGTAGGAGGTCGGGGGGATGATCCGCAGGGCGGCCATGTCCTCGCGGAAGACGTCGATCTCGCGGTGGGCGAGGTCGCGCCAGTCGACGCCGGTGGCCTCCGCGCGCTCCAGGAGCGGGTCGTCGATGTCGGTGGTGTTCTGCACGTAGTTGACGTCGTGGCCCGCGTCGCGCCAGACCCGGTTGACCAGGTCGAAGGTGAGGTAGGTGAAGGCGTGGCCCAGGTGGGCGGCGTCGTAGGGGGTGATGCCGCAGGCGTACATCCCGGCCCGGGGGCCCGGCGTCGTCGTCCTTATCCGGCCGGTGGCGGTGTCGTGGACACGAAGGGGACCGCCGGTACCCGGCAGGGGGACGATGTCAGGCGCAGACCATGAACGCATACCGCGCAGCCTATCCGGACGGGTGGGCGGGAGGC
>NZ_QPFC01001147.1:0-6250 GCF_003427465.1 Nocardiopsis sp. TNDT3
GCCCCCGGCCGTGTCCGCGGCGGCCGTCCCCAGGTGCGCGAAGGGGTCTTCTCCGGTCCGGCAGCCCCCACCGGCCGCGCGCGGGCGTGCGCAACCGCCCCCGTCCTGGGGAACGGGGGCGGCCCGGGAGGGGCTCTCAGTAGTTCTGCCCGGTGGTCTGCTGCGGTCCGGCCGCCTGCTGCGGCGAGCCGGTGCTCCCCTCCGGCGACTGCGCGGGCCTGGGCGCCGCGTGGGCGGCGTTGTACCCGCTCTGGTAGGCGCCCTCGTGGTGTTCGGTGCGCCCGGACTCGCGCTCGCGGTCGGGCCAGCCGGCGGTCAGGCCGTAGATCACCAGCAGGTCCACGGCGATGGCCACCATCGACCACAGCGGCATCGCCATCACGAAGCCCAGTTGGGCGATGGCGTTCACCGAGGCGAGGACCAGGGCGAAGCCCCGGGCCCACGTGCTGCGGGACAGCACGGCCAGACCGGCGACGATCAGCACCGCCCCCCACAGGCCCAGCAGCACGCCCCAGGAGGTGTAGCCCACCAGGAGCACGTCCGTGCTCTCCACGGCGTAGAACTCGGGGGTCAGGAGTGCCACCAGCCCCTGGATGACGTTGACCGCCCCGATGACGATCAGCAGTGTCGCGACGAAGAACTGCCAGCCGTTGGCTGCCTGCGTTCGCATGTTCCGGATCCTTCCCGGCCGTCCCCGCTGGCCTCTGCGCGGTCCGGGACGTGGGAACGGCCGCTCGGGTGTCCCTCTTGCGGATGCGCGATCCGCGCGCCTTGTCTTCATCATCCGACCCGGCGGGTCAGCGACACCCCACCCGTTCCTACGGATCGGGCAAAGCTCCCGGGCCTGCTACTCTAAAAGTACGTAATTACGGAAAAGCATGTAAGGTGGAGGTGCGGTGGACAGGACGACGGAGGAGCGCCTGGCCGAGCTGGAGGCGCGGGTCAGCGCCCTGGAGGCGGCCGGCGAACGCGCGACCGAGACACCCCGGGCGGAGGCGCTCGGAGACGTGTTCTTCGCGCTCAACGCCCTGCGGGAACGCGTCACCGGACACGGCGGCGTGGTCTTCGCGGGGATCGTCCGCGGCGGGGAGGGGGAGGAGGACACGCTGGAGTGGCAGCAGGGGCTGCCGGTCGAGCGCCTGGAGGAGTCCGACTGGGCCCGCCACGCCGCCAGCCTCGACGCCCTGGGCAACCCCGTCCGGCTCCAGTTGCTACAGGCGGTCTGGAGGGGAACCGGGACCGTCGCCGCCCTGGCCGAGCGTTCCGACTTCGGCACGACCGGCCAGATCTACCACCACGTCAACCTGCTCGCCGCGGCCGGATGGCTCACCACCGTCCGGCGCGGCCACTACGCCATTCCACCGGAACGCGTCGTCCCCCTGCTCGCCATCCTCACGGCGGCCGGGGGAGCACCCCAGTAAGGAGGGCTCCGTGAGAGCCAGAGGAAGAACTGTCGCGGTCGCCTGTGCGGCGGCCGCCCTGGTCGTGGTGCTCGGGGTCGCCGCACGGCCGCACACACCCGCCCTGTCCGCCGAGGAGTCCGGGGACCCCGGACTCCTCGACCGGGCGCGCCCGCTGCTGTCCGAGGGCGTGCGCGACCGCGTCAGCGTCGTCGAGGTCGACGGCGGACGGGTGAGCTTCGCCCACTTCGGAGCAGACGACGGCACCGACTACGAGATCGGCTCGGTCTCCAAGACCATGACCGGGATGCTGCTCGCCATCGCCGTCGAACGCGGCGAGGTCACCGCCGACACCCGGCTCGGGGAGCTGGTCGAGCTGGACGGCGCCCCCGCCGCCGACGTCACCCTGGCCGAGCTGACCAGCCACCGCTCCGGACTGCCCCGACTCTCCACCCGCGTGCCCGACATGGCGGTCTCGGTGGCGGCCTCCTACCTGGGCAACGACCCCTACCCCTACGACTACGACGACCTGGTCGCGCAGGTGGCCGCGGCGGAGCTGGCCGACCGCGGCGAGTCCCGCTACTCCAACATGGGCACCGCGATCCTGGGCCACGCCCTGGCCAACGCCGCCGGGACCGACTACGCCACCCTCCTGCGCGAGCGGCTGCTCGACCCCCTGGGCATGGACGACACGACCCTGCCCGAATCCGGGGACGACCTGCCCGAGGACGCGACCCGGGGTTACACCGACAGGGGGCGCCGGGCCGACCCCTGGCTGGCCCACGCCTACGCTCCCACCGGGGGCGTGCGCTCCACCCCCGCCGACATGGCGCGCTTCGCTGGGGCGCTGCTGGAGGGCGCCGCGCCGGGCGCGGCGGCCCTGGAACCGCGCTGGGACGGCGGGCCGGACCACCGGATCGGGTTCGCCTGGGTCACACAGGAGCACGGCGGCACCGAGGTCACCTGGCACAACGGCGGTACCGGGGGTTTCGCCTCCATGGTCGCCCTGGACCGGGAGGGCGGGCGCGCGGTGCTGGCCTTCGGCAACACGACCACCGGACTGGAAGACGCCGTCCTGGAACTGCTGACGGAGGACGCCCGATGAGCGTGACGGACGTGCTGACCTACGCCGGGGCCGCGTTCCTCAACGGCATCTGCGTCGTGAGCGCGGCGGACGTCCTCCTGCGGTTCCGGGGCCGGGGCAGGTTCCGCTTCGCGGACCGCTGGGACGTGTTGAACCGGACGGCCCACACGCTCTTCTTCCTGGTGCTCTCGCTGCTGCTGACCACGTGGGCGTCCTTCCCCGTGGCGGTCTGGTACCTGGACGTGGCCCTGAGCGCGGGGGCCGCCGCGGCCGCGGTGCTGTGCTGGCCCGGCCTGCCCGCGCGCGCCGCCGACGCGGGCGCCGCCTCCCGACGCCACTCCGCGATCGGCGCGCTGGTCTTCCTGGCGGTGGTCCTCGCGGTCTTCCTCCTTTTCTCCTGAACCGAGCATCCGCGCGAAAAGCGCGCAATGCAGGGGTATGTCAGAATTAAGAAGAGCGGAAAAAGCGGGATGCCGCACTTCTCCGCCGTCTGACCGGGGTTCCTCGCGAGAAAGCCCACGTGCCTTTCGCCCGTGGTCTACGGTGATTTCCGTCCGCCCTCGAATTCCCCGGGGGAAACCGGGTGGACCTCCCCTGCCCGGAGACCGGGCGACGGGACCGGGCACGGCCCGCTCCCTTCGCGCGATTGCCCCGCGAGGAACCCGCCCATGCCAGTTCACCCGTCCGACCGACAACGGCGGCCACCGCGCCCCGGACGACAGGCCCTGTTCGCCCTGGTCGCCGTGACCGCGCTGGCGGCCCCAGCCTGGTCCTGGGCGGTCGTCACGGCCCACCCCGACGCCCGACAGAGCGTGGCCCTGGCCGTCGGAGCGGCCGGAGCCGCCCTGTGCGCCGCCGTCACCGCGGCGGCGCACCAGGCCGCCGCGGCCCGCGCCGCGCGCGAGCACGGCACCCGGGTCGACGCCACCGCCCAGGCCCTCGAACGCGAGGCCGAGCACCTGGTGGACCAGCTCCTGCCCGCCCTCACCGAGGGCCTGCGCGCGGGCCGCACCGCGCGCGAGGTCCTCGCCGAGCACCCCCAGCCCCGCCACGTCGCGCTGCACCGGCTCACCCACGCCGTCACCGCCGAGCTCGACACCGCGCGCGTGCGCGCCGCCGACGCCCTCGCCCGGTGCACCGCGCTGGAGGAGCAGATCGCCGACCTCGACCGCGTCGGCCTGCCGCTCATGGTCGCCCGCGTGCGCGAGGACCGCGTCGGCGCCGCCGAGACCCTGCGGGAGGAACTGCCCCCCGTCCACGGCGCCCTCGCCCGCCTGCGCGCGCACACGCTGGAGGAGCTGCTGGCCGCCGCCCGCCGTTCCGCCTCGGCCATGGAGACCGCCGCCGCCTCCGGCGCCCGCATCCAGGCCCACCTGACCTCCCTGCTGGCCAGGCTCCGCGAACTCCAGGACCGCTACGGCGACAACCCCGGTGTCTTCGGCGACCTCCTGGACGTCGACCACGGGGTCTCCCGCACGGGCCGCCTCGCCGACGGCCTCGTCGTCCTGGCCGGGGGCCGCTCGGGCCGCCGCTGGACCCGGCCCATCGTCATGGAGAGCGTCCTGCGCGGCGCCATGGGCCGCATCAACGCCTACCGCCGCGTGCGCCTGCACAACACCAGCACCGCCTCCATCGCCGGGCACGCCGCCGAGGGCGTCATGCAGGCCCTGGCCGAACTCATGGACAACGCCGCCAACTTCTCCGCCCACGGCACCGAGGTGCACGTCTACGTCCAGGAGGAGGACACCGGCCTGTCCGTCACCGTCGAGGACAGCGGACTGGGCATGCGCGTGCGCGAGCGCAGGCTCGCCGAGAGCCTGGTCACCGAGCCCCGCGACCTGTCCACGCTGCGCGGCACCCGCACGGGCCTGGCGGTCGTGGGCCGCCTCGCCCACAAGCACGCGCTCGGCGTCAGCTTCCGTCCCTCGGCCCGCGGCGGCGTGGGCGTCGTCGTCCTCGTCCCGCCGCACCTGGTCACCGAGTCCCAGCCCGCTCCCGGCGGCCCGCGCGCCGGGCACCGCCCCCGCCGCTCCGCCGGGCCCGCGCCCGCCGCGGGACCGGGCCCCGGTGCCGGTACGGCGGCCCCCGGGCCCGACAGCGCCGCCGCGCCCGCCCGCGCCGCCTCCGGGCTGCCCCGGCGGCGGCGCGGCCAGACCCTCGCCGCGGCGCTGCGGGAGGAGCCCGACCAGCTCTCCGCCGGTCCGGTCACGCCCGGACCCGGCGGCGACCCCGGCACCAGGTTCGCGTCCTTCCGCAACGCCCGCCAGCCACAACGAGCCGAAGAGTAGAGAAGAGAAACGGAGGGAGGGGCACGGACCGGGCCCGCGCGCGGCTGCCCCGCGACCCCGATGAACACCATGGACACCAGCCTCGACTGGCTTCTGGAGAACCTGCGCCACGGGACACCGGGCATCCGCCACGTGCTCGTGCTGTCCAGGGACGGACTCAGGATGTGCCACACCCGCGAACTGCACACCGACCGCGCCGACCAGCTCGCCGCCATCGCCGCGGGCATCCAGAGCCTGTCCCTGAGCGCCTCCGCCGAGTTCGGCGACCGCGGAGGCGCGGGTCAGGCCATGGTCGAGTTCGGCGGAGGCGTCCTGCTCATCATCCGCGCCGGGGAGGGCGCCCACCTGGCGGTGATCGCCGCCGGGGAAGCCGACGTCGGCGTGATCGGCCACAGCATGAACGCACTCGTCGAACGGATCGGCGGCTTCCTGACGGCCGCCCCGCGCCGGAGCGAGCGGGTCCGAGTGGGCGCCGAGCAGCGGTGACCCACCACGACTGCCTCCGGGGAGAGTCCCCCGACCGCCTGTACACCGTGACCGGCGGGCGCTCCGACGCGGACACCCGCGTGTTGGACTCGGTCACCCTCGTCGTCGCCGAGTGCGACCCCGTGCCCGGCATGCAGTCCGAGCACGCCGCGATCCTGCGCCTGTGCGCGTACCCGACCGCCGTGGTGGAGCTGTCCGCGGAGCTGCGGCTCCCCGTCAGCGTCGTGCGGATCCTCCTGCTGGACCTGCTGGACACGGGGCGGGTGACGGCCCGCCACCCGGCGGCCCTCACCCGGCAGGAGGCCGGGCACGACCCCGAGACCCTGAAGCAGGTGCTCCTTGCCCTCCAACGCCTCTGAACGGCCGGCCGGGCCGCACCGGGCCCCGCTCGCCGCGACGGCCGACAACGCGCTCAAGATCGTCGTCGTCGGCGGGTTCGGCGTCGGCAAGACCACCCTGGTCGACTCCGTCAGCGAGACGCGCCCGGTGAGGACCGAGGAGGTCATGACCCGGGCCGGTGTCGGGATCGACGACCTCAGTGCCGTCCGCGACAAGCGCACCACCACCGTGGCCTTCGACTTCGGGCGCATCACCGTGGACGAGCGGCGCGTGCTCTACCTCTTCGGCGCCCCCGGCCAGAAGCGGTTCTGGTTCCTGTGGAACCAGCTGTTCGAGGGCAGCCTGGGCGCGGTCGTCCTCGTGGACACCGACCGCATCCGGGACTCCTGGTACGCCGTGGACCGGCTCGAACACCACCGCACGCCCTTCGTGGTCGCGGTGAACCGCTTCGGCCCCGGACCCGCCCTGCCCGAGGTGCGACGCGCCCTGGACCTGTCCGGGCGGGTCCCCGTGGTGGACTGCGACGCCCGCAGCCGCGAGTCCAGCCGCGACGTCCTGATCACCCTCGTCCAGCACGTGTCCGGACCCGTCGCCGGGTACCCGTCCGCGCCGACGACGGCGTTCGCGCCCGGGTCAGGGCGGGAGTCCGCACC
>NZ_QPFC01001148.1:0-2686 GCF_003427465.1 Nocardiopsis sp. TNDT3
TCGCCGTCGCCGACGAGCACCACGACGCGGGGTTCGGTCCCGTCGGAGCGGCGGACGCCCTGGGCGCGCAGGCCGAGCGCGCTGCCCAGGCCCAGGGGCAGCCCGTGGCCGAGCGACCCGCTGCCGATCTCCGCGCCCGGCACGAGCAGCCGGTCCGGGTGGTGGCCGAGCGGTGAGTCGAAGGCGGTCCAGCCGCGCAGCGTCGGCACGTCCAGGAAGCCCTTGGCCGCGAGCACGGCGTAGAAGGCGGCGGGGCCGTGCCCCTTGGAGAGCAGGAACCGGTCCCGTGCGGGATCGTCGGCGGTCTCGGGGGTGACGGACAGCACACGGTCGTAGAGCACCCACACGATGTCGAGTGTCGAGTGGGCCGCCCCGTTGTGCTTCTCGTCACCCTCCATGAGTCCGATGAGGGCCGGCAGGTCGGCGTAGCGCGAGAGAGCGGTTGCGGTGGTCATGTCCACCAGTGTTGAACCTCAACAATGGTTGAGGTCAACTGGCGCGAGCCCCCTCCGGCCGGGAAAGGCAGAAGTGATTTACGTCACAGGACGGTGGCCCCGGGGACGTCCCCGTACGCCGTCACGACCTGTTCGCACAGCCCGCTGCCCTCCAGCGCCGCCACCACCGCGGCCTCCCGCTCCGCGACGACCGACTCCCGCTCGGCGCCGCCGCCGACCAGGAAGGCGCAGGTCGGACCGGACCCCGACACCAGGGAGCCCAGCGCCCCCGCACCGGCGCCGGTCTTGAGGGTGCGCTCCAGCTCGGGCAGCAGCGAGAGCGCGGCCTCCTGGAGATCGTTGGTCAGCACGGCTCCCAGGGCCGCCGGGTCGCCGCCGGCGAGCGCGTCGGCCAGCCCCCGGTCCAGCAGGGGCTCGGGGGCGTCCGGGCGGATGCGGTCGTACTCGGCGAACACGCTGGCCGTGGACAGGCCGTGCGGCGACAGGGCGAAGACCCAGCGGAACCTTCCCGGACTGGTCATCGGCCGCAGGACCTCCCCGCGCCCCATGCCCACCGCGGTGGCGCCCAGCAGCGCGAAGGGGACGTCGCTGCCCAGGTCGGCCGCGTACCCGAGCAGTTCCTCCAGCGGCAGGCCGCAGCCCCACAGACGGTCGCAGGCCAGCAGGGCGGCCGCGGCGTCCGCGCTGCCCCCGGCCATGCCGCCCGCCACCGGGATGTTCTTGTCCAGGTGGACCGTGACGGGGAGGCCCCGGCCGGTCCGCTCCGCCAGCAGGGTCACCGCGCGCGCGGCCAGGTTGGACCCGTCCAGGGGCACCCGGGACAAGTGGGACCCCAGCGCGCCGCCCGCGGTCAGTCCGGCGAAGGCTTCGGCGGCCGATCCGACACCGCCGGGCGGGCTCGGTCGGCGCGAGGAAGCCGCCTGGACGGTAACCTCATCGAACAGCGAGACGGCGTGGAACACGTTGACGAGGTCGTGGAACCCGTCCTCACGTCTGGGCCCCACCGCCAACTGGAGGTTCACCTTCGCGGGGACCCGCACGGTTACGGTGGTATTAACGGTCACGAGTCCCCAATCGTAAAGGAACCCCCACCTTGCGTGAACACAGTGCCCTGCGGGGGCTCCGGTGTGTTCACCGCCTCCCGTCGGCGCGTACGCCGTCAGAGGAAAACGGGAACCCCGGACGCGGTTCGGGGATCGTCACCACTGTCATGTCAGTTTCCGCCCGCCCCCAGAACGGCCCAATCAGGCCCGTGAGTGGGAATCCGGGCACAAACACCGCTACCTTGGGGCAAGGCGGAGTTTGGACACCGTCGGGGAGGGTCGCTTGCCGTCGGATGGGCTCCCGAAGAACCTGGAACCGCTGGCCGCCGGGGATCCGGCCACCATCGGTCCCTACGTGCTGTCCGGGAAGCTGGGTAGCGGCGGCATGGGAACCGTCTACCTGGGCAGCACTCCCGAGCGCAACAACCAGGTAGCCATCAAGGTCATCCGCCCGGAGCTCGCCTTCGACGAGGCGACGCGGGCGCGCTTTCGCGACGAGATGGAGAACGCCCGCAAGGTCGCCTCCTTCTGCACCGCCAAGGTGCTCGACCACGGGACGTTCGAGAACCGTCCCTACATGGTCACCGAGTACATCGCGGGCACCGCCCTGGCCGAGCACATCGCCGAGAACGGTCCGCTGGACTCCTCGACGCTGCACGGCTTCGCACTGGGCGTGGCGGCCGCCCTGGCCGCCATCCACCGCACCGGGCTGGTCCACCGCGACCTCAAGCCCGCCAACGTGCTGCTGTCGCTCTCGGGGCCCCGGGTGATCGACTTCGGCATCGCCCGCGCGATGAACACCGCCACCAACCACACCCAGACCGGCATCGTCATGGGCAGCCCCGGCTGGATGGCTCCCGAGCAGCTGCTGGAGGAGAAGGTCACCACCTCGGCGGACATCTTCGCCTGGGGCTGCCTGGTGGCCTTCGCCGGGAACGGCACCCACCCCTTCGGCAACGGCGACGCCATGACATTGGGCAAGCGGGTGCTGTTCGCCGAACCCCAGATCGGCAACCTGATCAGCCCCCTGGACCGCCTGGTGACGCGCGCGCTGGCCAAGGAGCCGGGCCGCCGCCCCACCGCCCAGGACCTGCTGTTGGAGCTGGCGGGCGGCGAGGACAACAGCAACCCCAACGACATGGTGTCCCACGCGCTGCACCAGTCGTGGCGGCCCAACCTGCCCCCGAT
>NZ_QPFC01001149.1:0-1355 GCF_003427465.1 Nocardiopsis sp. TNDT3
GGCAGGACCATCCGCCACGAGACCGGTGTGGACACCCTGCGGGAGGGGTTCTCCCAGATCGCGGCCGGGAGGGGGGCCATGCTGCTGAGCGGGGACGTCGCGGACCACGCCGACCGGGACGGACTCGTCCTCGTCCCGGTCAACGGCCTGCCGGAGTCGTCCCTCGGCCTGGTGTGGCCGCGCGGGGACCGGCACCTGAGCGTGCCGGTCCTGGCCGCCGCCCTCGCCGACGCCCTGGGCTGAGGAGCGGGCCGGACCCGTTGCGGGTGCGACGCACGGGACGCCCGTGGTCCGCGGCCCTGCCCCTCACTCCTGCTGGCGGTGGGCCCGGTGCTTCTTCTTGGGCACGTCGCGCATGTCCACGTAGGGCTCCTCGTCCACCGGCCGGCCGCCGGAGATGGCGCGTCCGCGTTCGATCTCGGCGTTGAACTCCTCGCCGAGCAGGATCGCGATGTTGGTGATCCACAACCACACCAGGAAGACGACCACCGTCGCCATGGTCCCGTAGGTCCTGCCGTAGGACGCGAAGTTGGCCACGTAGAAGGCGAAGGCGGCCGAGGCGAGCAGCCAGAGCACGACCGCCAGCACGCTCCCCGGACTGACCCAGCGGAACCCGCGTCTGGCGTTGGGCGAGGCCCAGTACAGGAGCGCGATCATGAACACCACGATGAGCAGCAGCACCGGCCACTTCGCGATGTTCCACACCGTCACCACGGTCGAGCCCAGGCCCAGCAGCTGCCCGACCCAGGCCGCGGCGCTGCCGGTGAGGGCGACGCCGACCACCGTCAGGGACAGCAGGACGACCATCAGCAGGGTGACGCCGACGCGGATCGGCAGCGTCTTCCAGATGGGGCGTCCCTCGGGCACGTCGTAGACGACGTTGGAGGCGCGCATGAAGGCCGCGATGTAGCCGGAGGCCGACCACAGGGCGATCGCCAGGCTGACCAGGCCGAACACGCCCGCGGCCGTCTGGTTGCCCTGGAGGTTCTCGATGGCCGTCGTCACCAGCCGCGCGGCGTCGGCGGGCATGGTGGCGGAGATGTTGTCGGTCAGGGTCTGTGTCGCGGAGGGCCCGGCGAGGCCGAGCAGTGACACCAGCACGAGCAGCGCCGGGAAGAGCGACAGGATCGCGTAGTAGGTGAGCCCGGCGGCGAGGTCGGCCAGCGCGTCCTCCTTGAACTCGCCGACGGTCCGGCGCAGCGACGCCCACCACGACGACGCCGACATGTCGGTCGGTTTCTCGGCCTCCTCCGGGGAGGAACGGCCGTCGTAGGCGTCCGAGGAGTCGCCTCCCACCATCTTCCCGCTCCTTCCCTCGCCGGTCCCGGGGGCCGGGCCCCGGAGGATGCGGGGCG
>NZ_QPFC01001150.1:0-1827 GCF_003427465.1 Nocardiopsis sp. TNDT3
GAGCGGGCCGGGGACGCCCGGGGGCGGCGGAGGGCACGGATCGTTGCCCGGAAACCCCTGTGGCGCAAGGGTTTCGTGGTTGCGGTGTTGCCCACCGGGCCAGGACAATTGCAGCGCGACACCCACTTCCCCGAGAGGACACCATGGCCGCCACTCCCCCCATCGACACGTCGGTCCCCCACTCCGCACGCGTGTGGAACTACTGGCTGGAGGGCAAGGACAACTACCCCGTGGACCGGGAGCTGGGCCAGCAGATCGCGCGGGCCTTCCCCGAGATCGTGGAGGTCGCCCGCGCCGACCGGCAGTTCCTCGTCCGCTCGGTCACGCACCTGGTCGAGGAGGAGGGCGTCCGCCAGTTCCTGGACATCGGCACCGGCCTGCCCACCGCCAACAACACCCACGAGGCCGCCCAGGCCGCCGCGCCCGAGTGCAAGGTCGTCTACGTCGACAACGACCCCCTGGTGCTGACCCACGCCCGCGCCCTGCTCACCAGCAGCCCCGAGGGCTCGACCGAGTACGTCGACGCCGACCTGACCGACCCCGGTCCCCTCCTGGAGCAGGCCCGCCGGTACCTGGACTTCTCCCAGCCGATCGGGCTGACGTTCATGGGCACCCTGGGCCACTTCCCCGCGGACGAGAACACCTACGCCCTGGCCCGCGCCTACGTGGACGCGCTGCCGTCGGGCAGTTTCCTGGCCCTGTGCGACAGCACGAGCACGAGTCCGCAGATCATCGAGGCGTCCAAGGCGTGGAACGAGGGCGCGAGCCAGCCCATCCACCTGCGCACCGCCGAGGAGATCGAGCGCTTCTTCGACGGCCTGGAACTGCTGGAGCCCGGCGTGGTCTCGGCGTCCCTGTGGCGCCCGCTGCCCACCGAACTGGGCGAGCCCAAGGAGGTCGCCCAGTACGGCGGCGTGGCGCGCAAGCCCTGACCGCGGACGCGTGCGCGGGGCGCCGGGCCGGAGAAACCCCGATCGGGGAACGGGGCCGGGCGGTCCCGCGCTCACCGGGAGACGGGAGAGCCGGACGGACGGCAGCGGGGCCGGGCGGGCGGACCCATGGCCACCGGCCGAGAGGACCGGGGTCCGAGGGCCGGGACCGAACGGGCGGTCCCGTACTCGGCGGACGGGACCGGGGAGTGGGCGTTACGCGGCACGGACCGCCTCCCTCCGGAGGCCGACCGGCGCACCGCGCGCCCTGCGGACGGCCTCCGACCGGCCTCCCTCGAAAAATCCGGGTTCCTCCCCGATCAGGCCTGTGGACAACCCGATCCGGCCGTGTCCGCGCGCGCATACTCAGAGCATGCTCTCCTCACACGCCTCCGCCCTGCTGTCCGCCCTCCTCGACGACCTGCCCGGCACCAAGCACCTCCTGACCCTGCACACCCGGCACGTGCTGGCCACGTCCGTCGAACGCCGGGAGGAGGGCTTCGACGTCGAGCATCCGGCGGTGGTGGAGCGGCTGTGCGCCGCCGTCACCAGCGGCGACCCCGCGGCGGTGGTACTGCGCAGCCCCACCGACCGGATCTCCCACACGCTTCCCGACGGGGTGGACGTCCCCGTGACGCTGGTGCGCGGCTGGACGGTCACCGACCGGACCCTGGCGCCCCTCGACGAGGCGCGGATGTTCGACGCCCACTGCACCGACTCCGCGTCGGGCGAGCCCATACCGCCGGAACCGGGCGTGGTGTACACGGACGCGCCCGCGGTCGACCTCACCCTCTTCCACGGCACGTGAAAGCCCCCGGCGCCGTTCGGTGCCGGGGGCCCTCACATGCCGCCCGGGGCGGCGCGGCGGTCGCGGCCGCCGCGCCGCGGGTGGATGTCG
>NZ_QPFC01000126.1:0-4693 GCF_003427465.1 Nocardiopsis sp. TNDT3
GGACTGGGAACACCTGGAGACGGTGCACGTGCCCGACGCCCTGCCCGCGGCGCCGCCGCCCCTGGGCGACCTGCGCCGTCCGGTCCGCCTGGAGGAGGGCCTCTACGTCGCGGGCGACCACCGCGACACGCCCTCGCTCCAGGGCGCCCTGGTCAGCGGGGGGCGGGCCGCCGCCGCGGTCCTGGCCGACCTCGCCGGGCGGTGATCACGGCGGCGGAGCGGCGCACGGGTCGCTGAGGAACGCCCCGGCCGTGACGCGCACGCGGAACGGACCCGCGCCCCTCAGGTGGCCAGGATCTGCGGCGAGACCGTCTTGAGCATCGCGTCGGCCCAGCTCATCTGCCGCAGCGACTGCGGGTGGCACCGCTTGGTGAGCGCCAGCAGCTCCGCGTCCGCGGTCACCTGCGCGCCCTGCCCGAGCAGGTCCCAGTCCAGGGACACACCCGCCGCCATGCGGTACAGCCGACGCAGGTCCGCCAGGAGCAGCAGGTCGGGGTCGGAGCCGTCCCCCGGCAGCTCGCCCGCCTCCTCGGTGGGCGGGTCCGGGTTCTCCGGTTCCGGCTCCCCGAGGTCCAGGCCGTAGCGGGCACCGGCCTCGGAGATCTCCCGCACGTGCTCGCGCGACCAGCGGACCAGGTCCCGGGCCACGTGGTGGATCTCCTGCTCCTCCTCGTGCCGCTCGGCGATCCTGAGCAGTTCCCCGGCCAGGGCGCTCTCGGCGTCGTGCAGTTCGCGCAGGGCCACGGTGATCCTCATCGCGCACCTCCGGTGACGTGTTCCCCGGAGGCGGCGTCGGGGCCGCCCACGGTCTCGGGCACCCCGTCGCCGACCGGCCGGGACGCGGTCGTCGTCGGCGCGGGCGCCGGTGCGCCGTCCCCGCGGCCGAGGGGACGCAGCCGGGCCGCCGCGGTCTTGAACAGGGGCTGTTTGGACACCGGGTCCCAGTCGGTGACGGTCGTCTCGTTGGCCGCCCGGTCCCGGTCGGGGGAGCCGCCGTCGGCGTGCCTGTCCCAGTAGCCGTAGTGGAACGGGACGAACAGCACCCCGGGGCGGATGCCGCTGATCCGCGCCCGCGCCCGGACCACCCCGCGCGGCGAGGCCACCTCGACGGGATCGCCCTCGCAGATCCCGGCCTCCCGGGCGTCGGAGGGGGAGACCTCCACCCAGACCTCGGGGGCCGCCCGTTGCAACTGGGGTGAGCGCCCGGTCTTGGTGCGCGTGTGGAAGTGGTAGAGCGTGCGGCCGGTGATGAGCGCGAAGGGGTACTCCCCGCTCGGCTCCTCGTGCGGCGGCAGGTACTCGGCGGCCTTGATGATCGCCCGGCCCTCGGGGTTCATCGCCTTGTACTCGGTCGGCTCCAGCGGCGCCCCGGTGACCAGGTCGCGGCCGTAGCTCTCGCACTGGTCGGGCGCAGCCCAGAACCGGCCGTCGGCGTACAGGCGCTCGGTGCCGTCCGGGTTCTGGTCGTTGCAGGGCCACTGCACGCCGCTGCCGCCGCGCAGCCTGCCGTAGGTGAGGCCGGTGTAGTCGCACGGCCGTCCGGCGGTGGCCTCCTTCCACGCCTCGAAGGCCGACTCGGGGTCGTGCCACTGGGGGAACGGCGCACCGTCGTTGTCGCGGAAGTCCATCCGCCGGGCGTAGTCCAGGAAGATGTCCAGGTCCGACCGTGCCTCGCCGGGCGGCTCGACGGCCTTGTCGGACAGGTGGACGGTGCGGTCGGTGTTGGTGAACGTGCCCGTCTTCTCGCCCCAGGTCGCGGCGGGCAGCACCACGTCGGCGAGTTCGGCCGTCTCGGTCAGGAAGATGTCCTGCACCACCAGGAACAGCCCCTCCCGGGCGAGCACCGAGCGGATCCGCGCCAGCTCGGGCAGCGACACCGCCGGGTTGGTGGCGCTGACCCACAGGAACCGGATCGACCCCTTCTCGGCGTACCGCATGATCTGCATCGCGTGCGTGGGCGGCGCGTAGTGCGGGATCCGCATCGGGTCGAGGTTCCACACCGCGGCGAGGTCGCTGATGTGCTCGTCGTTGCTCCAGTTGCGAAAGCCCGTGAGGTCGCCGTCGGCGCCGCACTCGCGCGTGTTCTCCGCCGTGGGCTGCCCGTTCATCTGGAGGACGCCCGCGCCCGGCCTGCCGAGCATGCCGCGGACCAGGTGGATGTTGTTGACCTGCACGGACGCGGCGGTCGCCTGGTGCGACTGGTAGAAGCCCTGGAGCACGGTCGACAACAGCCGCTCGGCGTCGCCCAGGAGCGCGGCGGCCTCGCGGATCCGCTCCGCCGGGACCCCGCAGATCCCGGCCGCGCGCTCGGGCGGGTATCCCTCCACCTCCGCGACCAGGGAGTCGTAGCCGACCGTGTGGGCCTCGACGTAGTCGTGGTCGACCATGTCCCGCCGGATGATCTCGTGCAGGATGCCGTTCATCAGCGCGACGTTGGTCCCCGGCAGCGGGGCCAGGTGCAGCGTCGCCTCGCGCGCCACCGGGGTCGGGCGGGGGTCGACGCACAGGATCCGGGGCGGTTTGGGCCCGGCCAACCGGTCGAGCACGCGCGTCCACAGCACCGTCTGGGTCTCGGCCATGTTGTGGCCGTAGAGGGCGATGACGTCGGCGTGGTCGATGTCGGTGTAGGAGCCGGGCTGTCCGTCGCAGCCGAACGACTCCTTGAGCGCGGCGGCGGCGGTGGCCGTGCACAGCCGGGTGTTGCCGTCCATGTGGTTGGTGCCGATGGCGCCGTGCCCGATGGCGGCGAGCGTGTAGTACTCCTCCAGGAAGAGCTGTCCGCTGGTGTAGAAGCCGATCGCGCTCGGGCCCTGCTCGTCGAGCAGTTCCCCGCTGCGCCGCACGACCAGGTCCATCGCGGTGTCCCAGTCGGTCTCGACCAGCTCGCCGTCCCGGCGCACCAGGGGCCGGGTGAGCCGGTCGGGTGAGTGGTTGGCCTGCCACCCGTAGAGGTCCTTGGGGCCCAGGCGCCCGTGGTTGACCCGGTCGCCCTCGCGGCCCCGCACCCCCACGATCCGGTCGTCCTTGACCGCGATGTCGAGCGCGTCGCCGTTGGAGTGCAGGATCGACGCGGACCGCACCCAGCGGTCCACCTGGCCGGGGTCCACCCCCTCGGCCAGGTGGCTGTCCACTCTGGTCGGCCATTCCTGGCCGGGCCCGTACGGGGTGCGCGACCCCCATGGTTCGGCGATCCTGTCCCTGGACGGCACCGACACCACCCCTTCCCGTGCGGCCGAAACGCGTGAACGCCGCTACCCGGGGCGCAAACGCGTAAACGGCGCGGGATCCGGCCCCGCCCCGGCCGTGGCCGGAGGGGCAGACGGTGGCTCACCGGGTTGCTCATCAGGTGGATCACTGAAGCGGTAACGAGCAACCCAGTGAGCCAGACCCGGTGTCGGGGAAACAGGCGTGCGTCAGGACGTCCCGGTCGCGGCCAGGGGAAAAGGTCCGGCAGGTCCCGCCCGGCCCCGGCTCAGGGCAGGTGCACCATCCCGGCGATCCGACCGGCCGCCTCCCGCACGGCGGCGCCGAAGGGGGCGGGGTCGTCCAGCTCCAGGAGTGAGACGCCGACGCTGGCCACCGGATCGGAACTCCTCCCGACCACCGCCGCCGACACCCCGGTCACCGCGTTGGTCACCTCGGCGTGGGAGACGGCGTAGCCCCGCTCGCGGGCCAGGGCGACCTCCTCGCGCTCCCCGGGCCGGGGAGGCATGGCCGCGAGCAGGGCCAGCCCGGCCGACCCCTTGTCGATGGGATCGACCCGCCCGGTCCGGAAGGCGATGTGGGCCGTGGCCCGGCGCGGTTCCACCACCATCAGGGCGCGCGCCTCATCCTCGCCCTCGGGGACGACGAGGTGCGCGGTGGCCCCCTGCGACTCGGCCAGCTCGGCCAGGACCGGACCGGCGACCTGGCGCAGGTCCGCCTCCACCGACTCGGCCAGCGCGACCAGCCCCGGCCCCAGGGTGATGCGCTTGAAGGGACCGCGTTTGCACAGCCGGTGCTCCTCCAGCGTGCGCACCAGCCGGTGGGCGACCGTGCGGTGCACGCCCACCCCCTCGGCGATCTCGGTGAGCGACAGTCCGTGCGGACTGCGGCTGAGCAGCTCCAACACCTCGATCCCGTTGTGCAGGGTCTTGGACGTGCGGGTGTTGGGCCTGTCGGCCGGTGTCTCGGGCATCTGGCTCCTCTCGCACCGCGAAGATACACCTCCCGCCTCTTGACGCAGGTGATGTGTGACACATACGTTAAGCCTTAATTGCACACCTAGTGCGATTATCGCACACATGGGGGGAAGGTCATGGACGGTTCGCTGGTCACCGGCATCCACCAGCTCTACGCGCGCCAGTCCCACCTGATCGACGGCGGCCACGCCGACGCCTGGGCCCGGACCTTCACCCCCGACGGCGAGTTCCACTCGCCGACCTATCCCGCGCCGGTCGTGGGGCGCGACCGCCTGCGGGCCTTCGCCGAGGACTTCGCGCACGCGGCCCGGGAGGCGGGCGAGGTGCGCCGCCACGTGGTCACCAACCTCTTCGTGGAGTCCGCGGACACCACACAGGCGCAGGTCAGCGCCTATCTTCAGGTCATCGGCACCCGTGTGACGGGCGACACCGCAATCCTGAGGTTCACCACCGTCAGCGACCGGCTGGTCCGCGACGGGCAGGACTGGCGCATCGCGCGCCGGGACGTCCGG
>NZ_QPFC01001151.1:0-1502 GCF_003427465.1 Nocardiopsis sp. TNDT3
GCGCCCCGGGCCGCGGCCGTGACGCGGCCGACGACGGCCTGGCCCCCGCGTCGTGGGAGACGAGGCCCTCCTCCTCGACCGACCGGCCCTGGGGCCCCGACCCCGCCGGCGACCGCGGTCCGTGGACCGCCGACCGGGGCGGTCAGCCCTGGGAGGACGGCACACGCGCCTCCTCCGGCTGGGACGACGACGCTCCCGTCCGCGACCGCGGCCCGGCCTCATGGACCGACGTGCCCGGCCCCGACGGCAGCTCCTGGGACGACGACGCCCCGGCGGACCGGTCCTGGGACGACCGCGCCCCCCGGCACGGTGCCGACGAGCGCGGTGCCGACGCCTGGGACGACCGCCCCTACGACGACGACCCCCTCGGGGGAGACCGCGCACGCGGCCGCTCCTGGGACGACGACGAACTCGGCGGCGACTTCCGGGGCGCCGACAGCACCCCCGCGGGCGCCGACGCCCCCGACGCCTGGGCGCCCTCCGGCCGCACCGACGACCGGCCCGGCGCGGACTCCGGCGGCTCGTGGGGCGACGGGTACGGCGACGAGCTCTCGCCCTCCGGGCTGGGTACGGGCAGCGGCAACACCTGGGCGTTCGACCGCAACGACCCCCGGCTGCCGGACGTGGTCCGCGAGGCGGAGCAGCGCCGCAGGGAGTCCTCCTCCGGACGGGCCGAGACCGTCGACTGGGGAGGGCCCGACACCGGTGAGCTCTCCGCGGCGGTCCCCGGCGCGGACGACCCCCTGGGCGCGATCGCCGACATGCAGTCGCGCGCCCGGTCCAGGGACCAGGACCTGCCGGACGACCCCGGCGGGGCCACCCAGATGTTCGACGCCCGCGCCCTGGCCGGGGAGGGGGACTGGGAGGACGACGACGAGTTCCGGCGCGACGTCCCCCCGCGCGGTGACGACGGGGCGGACTACGGCCACTACGACGACGACCCCGAAGGGCCGGAGTACGCCCACGACGGGGACGCGGAGCGGCCGGAGCCGGAGTACGCCTACGACGACGACCCCGAGCCCCGCGGTGACGAGCGCGACGACCGCGACGACCCCGAGTACGAGGACGGGTTCACCCCGGCCGACTACGGGATGCCCGCCGCCCCGGCGGGCCGCAGCAAGCGCCGCAAGGACCCGATCGCCGACGAGTTCCCCGGTTTCGGCGACCGCCCCCTGGGCGGCGAGGCCGGTGACGCCTACCCCGGCTACGACAGCATCGACTTCCTCGCCGACACCGAGCGGGGAGCGACGCTCACCCTGTGGCTGGGCGTGGCCTCGCTGCTGCCCGGCGTGGGTCTGGTCACGGCCGTCCTGGCCCTCCTGGTCACCGGGCCCAGGGCCAAGAGGGCGATCCGCGAGTCCCGCGGGCAGCTCGACGGCCTCGGTCTGATCACGACCGGAACGGTCTTCGCCGTCGTCGGCATCCTGGTGACGGTGATCTCCGTCGCCCTCTGGCTGGTCCTGTAGCGCGACGGCCGCCTCTCGGGGACAATCGTCCCCGGG
>NZ_QPFC01001152.1:0-3181 GCF_003427465.1 Nocardiopsis sp. TNDT3
GGGCGGGGGACGGCGGCGGTGCGCCGCCTAGTGGACCTCGGGGCGGAGCACCTTGGTGCGGAGCACGGCCTCGGCGATACCGAGCTGGCGGTCCAGCTCCTTGACCGTGGCGGGCTCGGCGGTGAGGTCGATCACCGCGTAGATGCCCTCGGCGTTCTTGTCGATGTCGTAGGCGAGACGGCGCTTGCCCCAGATGTCGACCTTCTCCACCGAGCCGCCGTCGTTGCGGACGACACCCAGGAAGTTCTCCAGCGACGGGGCGACGGTGCGCTCGTCGAGGTTGGGGTCGAGGATGATCATGAGTTCGTAACGACGCATAGGCGTACGTTCCTCCTCTGGACTGTCGCGGCCATGGAATCTCCATAGCAGGAGGGCAGGAGTCCGGGACGGGTTCCGCGCCGCGGGGGCGGGCGTCGCGCGGACTCTGAGCCATACGGGACCCAAGATTACCAGCAGCCGCACACCTTCCGGTGCGGCCTGTGGACGGAGCCCGGGTACACGCGAAGGGGGCCGGTGCGCTCCGCGCGCACCGGCCCCCTCGCCCCTCCGGGACCGGGTCAGTCGTTCCGGCCGAGGATCACCAACCTTCCGGGCTCGCCGCCGGTGTTGGTCGTCCTCCCGAAGATCCCGCCGCCCTGCTCCCCGCCGTCCTGCTCGGGGTCGGAGGCCTCACCGCTGGGATCGGTGTCCTCGCAGGCGGGCTGGCCCCAGCCACCGCACTCCTCCTGGTCCCCCGAGCCGGGGCTCTCCGGGCAGTCCCGGCCCCACCCGGGCTCACAGGGCTCATCGGTCTGCTGGTCCTGGCACTCCGGGGAGTCCGGCATGGACGGGTCGCACTCCGCCGGGCTCTCGCTCGGGGACTCCTCGACCGAGGGCTCGTCGCTCGGCTCGTCGCTCTCCTCGGCGCTCGGGGAGGGCGTGGGCACGAAGCTCTGCTCCGTACCGACGTAGGCGGGCGGCGGGAACTGCGCCGGTTCGACGCCCTCCATGGCGGTCGTCATGAACTCGCGCCACACGTTGGCCGAGGTGGTGCCACCGAAGATCTCCCCCGCGGTCTGGCCGTCGAACTCCAGGGCCTGGTTGGCGTCCGCGCGGCTCAGGCCCACCGCGGCGACGAGCTGCGGCGTGTATCCCACGAACCACGCGGAGACCGCGTCGCTGGAGGTACCGGTCTTGCCCGCGACGGGGCGCCCGTCGGGCAGCGCCGCCTGGTCGCCACCGCCGCCGGGCTCGACGACCTGGGTCATGGCGTAGGTGACGTCGGCCGCGACGTCCGCGGTGACCACCTGCTCACCGTTCTCCAGCAGGTCGGCGTCGTCGGGCGGGATGACCTGGCCGTCGGAGGTGCGCAGCTCGGTGACCATGTGCGCCGGACGGTGCACGCCCCCGGCGGCGAAGGTGGAGTAGCCCTCGGCCTGGTCCAGCGCGCTCACCTGGTGGGTGCCCAGCGCGATGAGCGGGCCCTGGGCGGAGGTCGTGGTCTGCTCCTCGGCCACACCGGCCTGGACCGCGAGCTCGTCCACCGCGGCCGGGGTCATCTGCACCGCCAGCTCCACGAACGGGGTGTTGATCGACTGGGCGGTGGACTGGATCAGGTTGACCGGACCCCAGCTCCTGCCGCCCGCGTTGATGACCTCGCTCTGCAGCCCCGGGAACTCCTGGGGGGAGTCGCCGTCGAACGTGCTGTTGAGGCTGATGCCGTTCTCCAGCGCGGTGGCGAGCACGTAGGGCTTGTAGGACGAGCCCGCCTGCGTCCGGTGGGTCAGCGAGTTGTTGACGTCCTCGACCACGTTGTCGCCCCCGTGGAAGGCGACGATCTGCCCCGTGGCGGGGTCGACCGCGGTCAGGCCCATCATCGTGTCCTCGGGGGTGTTCGGCAGGACGTCGAAGGAGCTGCGCGCGGCGTCCATGAGCACGGGGTCCAGCGAGGTCTGCACGACGAAGCCCTGGGTGGCGATGTCCTGGGCGGTGATCCCGGAGTAGCGCTCCTCGATCTCCTGGACGACCGCCTGGCGGACGTAGTCGAACTTGGGGTCGTACTCCTGCTCCTCCTCGCCCTCCTCGGTGCCGTACGGGACGAGCTCGGGGATCTCCAGGGCCTCGGCCTCGGCCCTGGGCAGGCCGAGGTCGGGGTCCTCCTCGTGCATGAGCGCCAGCTGGTTCTGCACGTAGGGCCAGCGCTCCTCGTTGAGGTAGGTCCTGGTCCAGTCGCCCATCTCGCCCTGGAAGTTGCTGGGCATCTGGATGATGATGCCCAGGAAGGCGCCCTCGGCGTCGGTCAGCTCGTCCAGGTCCTTGCCGAAGTAGGACTGGGCGGCCATCTGGATGCCCATGGCGTTGCGGCCGAAGTAGATGGTGTTGAGGTAGGTGGAGAGGATCTCCTCCTTCTCCATCTGCTGGTTGAGCTTGATGGAGATGAAGATCTCGCGGATCTTGCGGATGTACTGGTTCTCGATCTCCAGGTCGCTGTAGTAGTTCCGCGCCATCTGCTGGGTGATGGTGGAACCGCCGCCCGCCTCGCCGCCGGAGAGGAGGGCGCGCCCGATCCCGGAGATGCTGATGCCGGGGTCGGTGTAGAAGGTGCGCTGCTCGGCGGCGAGCACACCGTTGATGACCGTCTGCGGGATGTCCTCGCTCTGGACCTCGACCCGCCTGACCTCGCCCGTGGTGACCGCGACCTCGGGCTCGGCGTCGCCCTCCGGAGCCCACATGATCTGGGTGGCGGACAGGTTGGCGTCCGACTTGGCCTCGAGCTCGTTCACGTTGGGGGCCATGGCGTACAGGATCGCGAAGGCGGCCACGCCGCCGATGATCATCAGGCCGAAGACGGCCAGGGCGGGTTTCCACGCCTTGGACAGGAAGCGCTTGAACCAGGGGCGGTCGTCCGGCTCCTCGTCGCGGGAGCGGCGCCGGCCGCCTCCCCGGCCTCCTCTGCCGCCGCCGGCGGCGGCGCGGGAGCCGCGGCCCGGGGCTCGCCGCCCCTCGGAGCGGGCGGCGTTCTCACGGTCACGGCCGCGGTCGCGGGGGTCGCGGGGGTCGCGGTCCCGGGGGTCGCGCGGTCCGGAACCGGCCGCCCTGCGGCGGCCGCGGGGGTCCTCGTCCGGGCGGCGGCGCTGTCCCTCGGAACGGTGACCGGAGCGCTCGCCGTCCTGGGGCCGCCGGGGGCGCTCGCCCTCGGGGC
>NZ_QPFC01001153.1:0-3361 GCF_003427465.1 Nocardiopsis sp. TNDT3
CCGCGGCCTGCGGGCCCCAGACCCCACCGCCGGAGGACGAAACGCGCCGCGTCCCCCGGCGGTGGACCCGCCTCCCGGGGGCGAAACGCGCCACGTCCCCGGGAGCCCGCTCCCCGGAGGCGGAACACGCCGCGCCTCACGGGGTGACAACTCCCCCGGGGGCGAAACGCGCCGCGCCCCCGGGGGACACACCCGCCGATCCGGACGGCGACGCGTCCGGGCCGGTCCGCACGAAGGGACCAAGACGTGACCGAAGCACCACCCCACTTCCGGGTGGCCGTCATCGGCTCCGGCTTCGCCGGGATCGGGATGGCCGTCCGCCTCAAGCAGGCCGGTCTGAAGGACTTCGTGGTTCTGGAACGCGCCGACGGGATCGGCGGCACCTGGCGTGACAACTCCTACCCGGGCGCCGCCTGCGACGTCCCCTCCCACCTGTACTCGTTCTCCTTCGCGCCCAACCCGCACTGGAGCCGCAGCTTCTCCCCCCAACCCGAGATCCACGACTACATGGAGCGGGTCGCCGGGGAGCACGGGGTGCGGGAGCACGTCCGCCCCGACCACGACATGAGGTCCGCGCACTGGGAGCCCGAGGGCAACCGGTGGCGGATCGAGACCAGCCGGGGGACCGTCACCGCCCAGTTCCTCATCAGCGCGGCGGGACCGCTCGCGGACCCCTCCTATCCCGACATCAAGGGCCTGGACACCTTCGAGGGGACGATGTTCCACTCGGCGGCCTGGGACCACGACCACGACCTCACCGGCCGCAGGATCGCGGTGATCGGCACCGGGGCGTCCGCGATCCAGTTCGTGCCCAGGATCCAGCCCAAGGCCGGGAGGCTGACGCTGTTCCAGCGCACGGCCCCGTGGGTGATGTTCCGGCACGACCGCGACATCACCCGGTTGGAGCGCTGGCTGTACCGCAACGTGCCGCTCACCCAGCAGATCGCCCGCAAGAGCATCTACTGGGGCAGGGAGACCTACGTCCTCGGCTTCGCCAAGAACCCCAGGCTGCTCTCTATCGTGGAGGGGCTGGGCCGGGCCAACATCCGCCGCAGCGTGAAGGACCCCGAGCTGCGGGCCAAGCTCACGCCGAGCTTCCGGGCGGGCTGCAAGCGCATCCTGATGTCCAACGACTACTATCCGGCGCTGGCCCGGCCCAACGTGGACGTGGTCACCGACGGCATCGTGGAGGTGCGCCCCCACGCCGTGGTCACCCGCGACGCCTCGGGCCGCGAGACCGAGCACGAGGTCGACACGATCATCCTCGGCACCGGTTTCCACGTGAGCGACCCGCCCGTGGCGCGGCGGATCTTCAACGCCGAGGGGCGCTCGCTCTCCGACCACTGGGGCACGGACGTGCAGGCCTTCCGCGGCACCACCGTGGCCGGGTTCCCCAACGCCTTCGTGCTGGCCGGGCCCAACACCGGGCTGGGGCACACCTCGCAGCTGTTCATGATCGAGGCCCAGATCCGGTACACGATGCAGGCGCTGAAGTACCTGTGCCGCAACGGCCTGGACCGCATGGACGTGCTCCCGAAGGCCCAGCGCGACTACAACGAGATGGTCGCCAAGGCCATGGAGGGCACGGTCTGGGTGACCGGCGGCTGCGACAGCTGGTACCTCAACGAGCAGGGCCGCAACACCACGCTGTGGCCGACCTTCACCTGGGAGTTCGCGCTGCGCACGCGCTGGTTCGACCCCCACAACTACGACCTGCGGGTGGACCGCTCCCGCGGCCGCGGCGCCCGACGGCCCGCGGTCCGCGCCGAAGCGGCTCCGGAAGGGGAGCGGTATGAGCGGGTTCGGTGACGAGGAGGAGGAGTACCGGGGCCCGGTGACGGTCGTGCTGCCCGTCAACGGCGGCGCGCAGCGGTCGGAGCGGGCGCCCGGTACGAAGGTTGCGGTTGATGCTGAGGGGTCGCCGGAGTCACCGGATACTGACGGTGTGAAGGATGGGTCGGGTGTCGAGAACGCGGCGGATACGCGAGATACGGCAGATGCGGAGGGTACGGAGGACAAGGGCGTCGCCGTGCGGGTCCAGGCCCACCTGGCGGGCCACTTCTCCCCCCTGACCGGTGACTACCGTTGGCGGGGGCGGCTGTCCCCCAGCCCCGAGGTGACCGCGGCCTTCCGCGCGGGCGCGCGTACGGTCGTGGTGCGCACCCCCGACGGGTTCGAGGGCACCGGGGTTCTGGACGAACCCAACCTGTGGGGCGGCCATCCGGTCAACGGGGCCGGTTCACCGCCCTTCGCCGTGCCCCACGTGGACATCGACGCGTCCGACGACTGAACGCGTCCGCGCACGCCCCGGCCCGCGCCGACCCGGGGCGCGGCGCCTTCCGGCACCCGGCGCGGTCTCCCCCGAGTGAGAGGTATCCCCGATGGCAACCCGACACGTGGGTCAGGTCCGAGAACTCCAGGTGCGCTCCGACGACGGCACACTGCTGCACGTCGAGGTGCGCGGCCCGGAGGACGGGCCGACCGTGGTCCTCGCGCACTGCTGGGCGACCTCGCTCGCCTCCTGGGGGCCGGTGGTGCGCGAACTGGACCCGTCCCTGCGGGTGGTGCTCTACGACCAGCGCGGCCACGGACGCACCCAGGCGCCGCTGACCAGGGCGGGGTACGGCGCGCGGAAGCTGGCCGAGGACCTGTGCGCGGTCCTGGAGGCGACCGTGCCCGAGGGCGAGAAGGCCGTGGTCGCCGGGCACAGCATGGGCGGTATGACCATCATGTCGGCCGGTGCGCACCCGGTGTTCCGGGAGAGGGCCGCCGCGGTGCTGCTCACCAACACCGGGTGCAAGGAGCTGCCGATGCGGTCGACCGCGATCCCGCTGCCCGGCCCGCTGGGCACGTTCGGCGCGCAGGTCTTCCTCAGGGCCCCGATACCGCTGGGTCCGCGCAACGCCCTCACCACGGCGGTACTGAAGTCCATGGTGATGGGCAGGAGAGCCGATCCGCGCATGGTGCGGCTGTGCATGAGGATGGTGCACGCGTGCGGTGGTGTGTCCCGAGGCGCGTGGGGACGGGTGATCTGCACGTTGGAGGCGGAGGAGACCGCCCGGCAGATCTCGGTGCCCACGGTGGTGATGGTGGGCACCGACGACAAGCTGACCCCGCCGTGGCACGCGCACCACATCGCGTCGCTGTTGAAGGACTGCCGGGAGGTGCGGGAGATCCCCGGCGCGGGCCACATGGGACCGCTGGAGTACCCGAGGGCCCTCGCCGAGACGGTGGACAGGCTCGCCGCCGAGCACCTGGAGCCGCGGACACGGGCCGCCTGACCCCCGGCTCCGCGCTGACGCCCCCGGCTCCCCGGCCGGGGGCGTTGGCGTGCGAGGACCCCGAAGGCGCGGGGGACACG
>NZ_QPFC01000127.1:0-22671 GCF_003427465.1 Nocardiopsis sp. TNDT3
GCCGTCGTCTGCGGCGGGACCGGGAGGGGCCATGTCGACGCGGTGGCGGGCGTCCGCGGTGAGCGCGACGACCTGTGCCTGCTGGAAGCGGTCGAGGGAGTCCTCGGCGAGCACGGCCGCGATGAGGGCGTCGGCCCGGCTGAAGCTCTCCTGGGCCCACATCAGGTCGGTGACGGCGGCGGCCTCGGCGGTGGCGGGCCCGTTGTCGAGGGAGCGGGCGGTGCCGGCGTAGAGGCGGATGCCCTGTCCGATCGCGGTGGTGTAGGCGGTGAGGGCTTCCTCGGGTGGACCGGGCTCGGCGAGGTTCTGGGCGCGCAGTTCCGTGGCCTCGGTCAGGGAGGTGAAGAAGTCCTCGGCGAGGGGTTCGGTGGCCGGGTCGTCCCGGTCGCCGATGGTGCCGCGCAGGTCGTGGACGGGGACGAGTGCCTCGTCGGTGCGCGAGGCCGCGTCGGACAGGGCGGCGCGGCCGTCCTCGGCGGGGTCGGCGAGGTAGGCGGCGCTCAGGCGGCGCTCCTCCTGGAGAAGGGTGAGCGCCGCGGCGAGCCGGATCCCGGCGCGGCCGTCGCCGACCGAGGAGCGCAGCGACACGGCCTGGACGAGCGTGGCCGTGCTGAGGACGACGAACAGCGCCAGGAAGGTGATGCTGGGGATCAGTACGATCCTGTTGATCTGAGCCCTGATGGCGCTGCGGCCGGTGCCTCCCGTGTTCCCCATTGCGTTCCTCCCACGGACTGGTCGCGGGCGCCTGCCGGACGTGGGTCGCACCGCACGACGCGCGGATGCGCCGGAAGTGCCGTGCACCGAGGGGTTCGTCACGGTTCGCACAGGGCAGACCACGCCTGGTGCCCGCAGACTCAGGACGCTACCGCACTCTCACGGCGGGTGCCGGGCGAATTCCAAAATGGGTGTGACGTGGGCACGGGGACCGTGGACGCGGTCGCCGGAGGGGGCCCCGCGAACGCGTACGGGCGCGCCGGCCCCGGGGGGGTCGGCGCGCCCGTACACGGCTTCGGCGGGGCTCAGGCGGTGAAGGCCTTGCGGTGCTCCTCGACGACCGAGCGCAGCTTCTCCAGCTGCTCGGCCACGCGCACGGGGGCGGTGCCGCCCTTGTCGGAGCGCGAGGCCAGCGAGCCGGACACGCTGAGGACCTCGCGCACGGCCGGGGTCAGGTGCTCTGAGACGGCGGCGAGGTCGTCGTCGCCGAGGTCGAGCAGGTCGATGCCGCGCTCCTCGCACACGCGCACGCAGGCGCCCGCGATCTCGTGCGCCTCCCGGAAGGGCACGCGCTCGCGCACCAGCCACTCGGCGATGTCGGTGGCCAGGGAGAAGCCCTGCGGGGCGAGTTCGGCCATCCGGTCGGTGTGGAAGGTGAGGGTGGCGACCATGCCGGTCATCGCGGGCAGCAGCAGGTGGAGGGTGTCCACCGCGTCGAAGACCGGTTCCTTGTCCTCCTGCAGGTCCCGGTTGTAGGCCAGCGGGAGCCCCTTGAGGGTGGTGAGCAGCCCGGTGAGGTCGCCGACGAGGCGCCCGGCCTTGCCGCGGGCGAGTTCGGCGACGTCGGGGTTCTTCTTCTGGGGCATGATCGAGGAGCCGGTGGAGAAGGCGTCGTCGAGTGTGACGAAGGAGAACTCCTTCGTCGCCCACAGGATGACCTCCTCCGAGAGCCGGGACAGGTCCACGCCGATCATGGCGGTGACGAAGGCGAACTCGGCGACGACGTCGCGGGCGGCGGTGCCGTCGATGGAGTTGTCCACCGAGTCGGGGAAGCCCAGCTCGGCGGCGACCGCGCGGGGGTCCAGTCCCAGGGAGGACCCGGCCAGCGCGCCGGAGCCGTAGGCGGACACCGCGGCGCGGCGGTCCCAGTCGCGCAGCCGCTCGACGTCGCGCACCAAGGGCCAGGCGTGCGCCATGAGCTGGTGGGCGAGCAGCACGGGCTGGGCGTGCTGGAGGTGGGTGCGGCCGGGCATGGCGGCGTCCGGGTGGGCCGCGGCCTGGTCGGCCAGGGCCCGCACCAGGTCCAGGATCTGGTCGGCGATCTGCCGGGCCTCCTCGCGCAGGTACATGCGCACGAGGGTGGCGATCTGGTCGTTGCGGGAGCGCCCGGCGCGCAGCCGCCCGCCCAGTTCGGTGCCGACCCGCTCGATGAAGCCGCGCTCCAGGGCGGTGTGCACGTCCTCGTCCTCCAGGACGGGGGTGAACGCCCCGGAGGCCACGTCGGCCTCCAGCCGGTCCAGGCCCTCGATCATGCGGTCCAGCTCGTCGGCGGTGAGCAGGCCCGCCCGGTGCAGGGCGCGGGCGTGGGCGCGCGAACCGGCGATGTCGTGGCGGGCCAGGCGCCAGTCGAAGTGGGTGCTCAGCGACAGGCGCGCCAGGGCCTGGTCGGGGCCGCCCTCGAAACGGCCTCCCCACAGGCGCAGCGCCTCGGGCTGGTCGGCCATGGTGGTCTCTCCTTGACGTGTGGTGCGGCGGTGCGGGGCCGGGGCCCCGCGTCCGCTCGGGTGCTACGTGCGCGGGCGCCGGTCGCGGGCCCGGCGGTCCCGGCGGGGGTCCGGGACGTCCTCGTACGAGGTTACGGTCTGCGGTCGGCCAGTCGCAGGAGGGCGGCGGCCAGGTCCTCGCCGCCCTGGGGGTCGCGGGAGATGACCAGGATGGTGTCGTCCCCCGCGATGGTGCCCAGGATGGCGTGGAAGTCGGTGTGGTCGATGGCCGAGGCCAGGTACTGGGCCGCGCCGGGCGGGGTGCGGACGATGACCATGTTGGCGGAGGCCTCGGCCGAGACCAGCAGGTCCTCGGCGAGCCGGGTCAGGCGCGCGCCGGAGACCTGTTCCAGGCCCAGGCTGTCGGGGCGGGTGCGCTGGAGGCGTTCGCCCCCCTCCCCCGGCAGCACGTAGACCAGGTGGCCGTCGGCGGTGCGGAGCTTGACGGCGCCCAGTTCGTCCAGGTCCCGGGAGAGGGTGGCCTGGGTGACCTGGACGCCCGCCTCGGACAGGCGCCTGGCCAGCTCGCCCTGGGACCTGACGTCCTCCCGGGTGAGGACGTCGGTGATCCTGGCGTGTCTGGCCGCCTTGGTCATCGGCGCCGTGCCGCCGTTCTCCGCCGTCATGGGCGGACGGCCCCGGGGTTGTCGCTGGCCTCCAGCAGGAAGGCGAGCAGGGCCTTCTGGGCGTGGCGGCGGTTCTCGGCCTCGTCCCAGACCACGCTCTGCGGCCCGTCGATGACCTCGGCGGAGACCTCCTTGCCGCGGTAGGCGGGCAGGCAGTGCAGGACGATCGCCTCGGGGTGGGCGGTGGCGAGCAGGTCGGCGTCGATCGCGTAGGGGCGGAAGGGCGCCTCGCGGTCGGCGGCCTCGTCCTCCTGGCCCATGGACACCCAGGTGTCGGTGGCCAGGACGTCGGCCCCCCGGGCGGCCTCGCGGGCGTCGGCGGTGACCGTGACCGACCCGCCGGTGGTGGCGGCGATCTCGGCGGCGCGCGCGACCACCGCGGGGTCGGGCTGGTGCCCCTCGGGCGCGCCGACGCGCACGTGGAGTCCGGCGGTGGCGCCGCCGAGCAGGTAGGAGTGGGCCATGTTGTTGGCGCCGTCGCCCAGGTAGGCGAGGGTGAGCCCGGCCAGGTCGCCCTTGTGCTCGCGGACGGTCTGCAGGTCGGCCAGGATCTGGCAGGGGTGGAACTCGTCGGTGAGGGAGTTGACCACCGGGACGGAGATGTGGGCGGCCAGGGTCTCCAGGTCGCTCTGGGCGAAGGTGCGCCACACGACGGCGGCGACCTGGCGTTCCAGGACGCGGGCGGTGTCCTCCAGGGGCTCGCCGCGGCCCATCTGGGTGCTCGCGGTGTCCAGGACCAGGGCGCTGCCGCCCAGGTCGGCCACGCCCACGGCGAAGGACAGCCGGGTTCGGGTGGAGGGCTTGTCGAAGAGCAGGGCGACGGTGCGCGGACCGGCGAGCGGCCGGTGGCCGAAGCGGTCCTTCTTCATGTCGTCGGCGAGGTCGAGGACCCGGGCCTGTTCGTCCGGGGTCAGGTCGTCGTCGCGCAGGAAGTGGCGGGTCACGGCTACTGCTGCTCCTTCGTCGCTGCGGCCTCGGCTGCGTCCAGGATGGTGGGCAGCGCCTCGATGAACAGGCCGATCTGTTCGGGTGTGATGACCAGGGGCGGGGCGATCCGGATCGCGTGCGGCGCCACGGCGTTGACGAGGAAGCCGCGGACGGCCGCCTGTTCCTGCACGTGGGCGGCGTGCGGCGCGGTGAGCTCCAGGGCCCGCCACAGTCCGCTGCCGCGCTGTCCGGCCAGCAGGGGGTGGTCGATGGTGTCGAGCTGCTCGGCGAGCAGGTCGCCCATGACCGCGGTGTGGGCGAGCAGGTTCTCGCTCTCGATGGTGTCGAGGACGGCGAGGGCCGCCGCGCAGGCCACCGGGTTGCCGCCGAAGGTGGAGCCGTGGTCGCCCTTGGCGAAGGCGTCGGCGTAGCGGCCGAAGCCGACGCAGGCGCCGATGGGCAGGCCGCCGCCCAGGCCCTTGGCGAGGGTGAGCACGTCGGGGCGCACGTCCTCGGCCTGGTGGGCGAACCAGAGGCCGGTGCGGCCGATGCCGCTCTGGATCTCGTCGAGGACGAAGGCGGCGCCGGTGTCGTCGCAGATCCGCCGGACCCCGGCGAGGTACCCCTCGGGGGCGGGGACGACCCCGGCCTCGCCCTGGGTGGGTTCGGTGAACACCGCGACGCAGTGCTCGTCGACGGCGTCGGCGAGGGCGTCCAGGTCGCCGTGGGGCACGAAGCGCACGTCCATGCCGAAGGGGCCGAAGGGCTCGCGGATGGCTTCCTTGCCGGTGAGGGCGAGGGCGCCGGAGGTGCGGCCGTGGAAGCCGTGGGACGCGGCGACGAAGTAGTGGCGGCCGGGCCCGGCGGCGCGCTTGACCAGCTTGAGCGCGGCCTCGTTGGCCTCGGTGCCGGAGTTGGTGAAGAAGACCTTGGCGTCGCCGCCCACGAGGCCGATCAGGCGCTCGGCGAGTTGGACCTCGCGTTCGTGGACGAACAGGTTGCTGGTGTGGGCGAGCGTGGCCGCCTGGTGGGCGACCGCCTTGACCAGTGCGGGGTGCCCGTGTCCGAGGCTGGAGACGGCGATCCCGGCGATGAGGTCGAGGTACTGGCGGCCGTCGGCGTCGTAGACCTCGCAGCCGCGCCCGAGGGTGAGGGCGATGGGCGGGACGCCGTAGGTGGGCATGAGCGAGGCGGCGAAGCGCTCGCGCAGGTGGGAACCGTTGGTCACTGTGCGCCTCCTGCGTTGGTGACGGTGGTGTGGTTGTCGCGCCAGGGGCGCGGAGCGTGGTCGTTGCCCGCGAGCAGGGCGGCCTCCAGTTCCTCGTCGGCGACCATGGTGCCCACGCCCTGGTCGGTGAAGACCTCCAGGAGCAGGGAGTGGGGCACGCGGCCGTCGATGATGTGGGCCTGGGGGACGCCGCCTTCCACGGCGTTCAGGCAGGCCTCCATCTTGGGGAGCATCCCCGAGGACAGGGAGGGCAGCAGCGCGCGCAGTTCGTCGGCGTTCAGACGACTGATCAGCTCGGTGTTGCTGGGGTAGTCGGAGAACAGGCCCTCGACGTCGGTGAGCACGATGAGCTTGCTGGCGCCCAGGGCCACCGCGAGGGCGGAGGCGGCGGTGTCGGCGTTGACGTTGTAGACGCCGCCGTCGTCGGCGCGGGCGACGCTGGAGACCACGGGGATGCGGCCGTCGTCCAGAAGCGCGGCGACGGCTCCGGGGTCGACCCCGGTGATCTCGCCGACGCGGCCGATGTCGACGGTCTCTCCGTCCACCTCGACGGTCTTGCGCACGGCGGACAGCAGGTTGGCGTCCTCGCCGGACATGCCGACGGCGAAGGGGCCGTGCTGGTTGACCAGGCCGACGATCTCGCGGTTGACCTGGCCGGTGAGGACCATGCGGACGATGTCCATGGCCTCGTCGGTGGTCACGCGCAGCCCGGCGGTGAAGGTGGACTCCACTCCGGCGCGTTCGAGCTGGGCGCTGATCTGGGGTCCGCCGCCGTGCACGACGACGGGGCGCAGGCCCGCGTAGCGCAGGAAGACGACGGACTCGGCGAAGCGGGCCCGCAGTTCCTCGCTGATCATGGCGTTGCCGCCGTACTTGACCACGACGGTGCGGCCGTGGAAGCGGGAGAGCCAGGGCAGCGCCTCGATGAGGTGGGCCGCCTTGTCCAGGGCGTGGGCCCTGGCCGGGTCGTCGGTGGTGTGGGGTGAGCGCGCGATCATGAGTTCTGGGCCCGGTCGTGGTCGGTGGCGGGGGTGTCGGCGCGCAGCTGGGTGGCCAGCTCGGCCAGCACCTCGGTGAGCAGTGCGGCGAGGTCGTCCTCGCGGGGGGACGTGCCGCTGGCTCCGCTGGCCATGAGCAGCACGGTGTCGTTGGCGGCGGTCAGGGGGCCGAGGGAGGCCGCGACGGCGTCGGCGAGCAGGCGCCGGCACTGGTCGGCGGTGACGTCGGCGTCGGTGGTGAGCACGCACAGCGCGGTGGACAGGGAGGCGTCCGGGCCCTTGGCCATGGCGCCGACGGTGTAGCCGTCGCCGCGCCGGAAGGCGATCTTGGCGACGGTGTCGGTGGTGCGGATCGCGTCCGCGGCGTCCAGCCCGCCGCCGCGCGAGGCCTGGGCCAGGGCGGCCGTGACGCCCCGGAGCAGGGCGTCGGGACCGGTGCGCCCGCCCACGGGTCCGGCCGAGCAGAGCACGACCTCGGCGGCGGAGTCGTCGAGCAGGTCCGCGGTGTGCTCGGCGGCGGCGTGGACCTCCTGGAAGCCCGCGTCGCCCCCGCCGGAGTCGATGACGGCGGCTCGCACGCGCTCGCCGAGGAGGACCTGCTGGGACCACAGGACGGGGGCGGCCCTGTCCTCGGCGGCGGTGAAGACGGCTCCGGCGGCACGGGAGGGGCCGTCGTTGACGACCACGGCGACGTCCCGGGCGCCGCCGTCCCTGAGCCCGGCGGCGACCCCGGCCGCCCGGAAGCCCCGGGGCGCGGTGACACTCACGGGGCGACCGCCGCGAGCGGGAGGCCGGTGTCCTCGGGCAGGCCGAGGGCGAGGTTGGTGCTCTGGACGGCGCCGCCCGCGGTGCCCTTGGTGAGGTTGTCCAGGGCGGCGACGGCGACCATGCGGCCCGCGCCGGGGTCGACGGTGACCTGCACGAGGGTGGTGTTGGCAGCGAGCGTCATGGCGGTGCTGGGCCAGGTGCCCTCGGGGAGCAGGTGGACGAAGGGCTCGTCGGCGTAGGCGGTCTGGTAGGCCGCGCGGACCCGCTCGGCGGTGGCGCCCTCCTTCAGGGGCGCGGTGCAGGTGGCCAGGATGCCGCGGGGCAGCGGGGCCAGGACCGGGGTGAAGGAGAGCCTGACCGGTTCGCCGGTGACCGCGGTGAGGTTCTGGATGATCTCGGGGTTGTGCCGGTGGGTGCCGCCGACCCCGTAGGGGCTGAGCGCGCCCATGACCTCGCTGCCGACGAGGTTGGGCTTGGGCGCCTTGCCCGCGCCGGAGGTGCCCGTGACGGCGACGACGGTCAGGTCGGGCTCGACGAGCTGTTCGGCCAGTCCCGGGAAGAGGGCCAGTGTGGCGACGGTGACGTGGCAGCCGGGGACGGCGACGCGGCGGGCGCCGGCGAGTCGCTCGCGCTGTCCGGGGAGTTCGGGGAGACCATAGGGCCAGGTCCCGGCGTGCGGGGTGCCGTAGAAGCGTTCCCAGGCGGCGGCGTCGTTGAGGCGGAAGTCGGCGCCGCAGTCGACCACGAGGGTGTCGTCTCCGAGCTGCTGGGCGATGTCGGCGGACTGGCCGTGCGGGAGGGCCAGGTAGACGACGTCGTGGCCGCGCAGCTCCTCGACGGTGGTGGGCGCCAGGATCCGGTCGGCCAGCGGCAGCAGGTGCGGCTGGTGCTGGATGAGGGGGGTCCCGGCGTTGCCTCCTGCGGTGACCGCGCCGATGGAGATCTCGGGGTGTCCCAGGAGCAGGCGCAGCAGCTCGCCTCCCGCGTAGCCGCTGGCTCCGGCGATGGCCGCTGTGTGTCCCATGGTGGTGCCCCCTGATCAGTTCGACTGAACTATCATGCACTCACATGCAAATGTATGCAACCAGATTCGCCGAGGCCCCCGCCACTGTGCGCGGGGTCTCATGGCGACCGATCGGTGTGCTGGGAATGCCCCCGGGGCCGGGGCAGAGCGCTCCGGTGGCCGTCACCACGCGCCCGTGTGCGTACGGATTCCCCGTCCGCACCGGGGGTGCCCCTTTTCGGGCGGCCCCGGCCAGGCACCCGTAGAAGCCGGGCTGAGCCTGGAGCCAGCGCGGTCGGCGCGGGACCTCCCGGTGACAGCGACCACGCCCCCTGGAACCCGGGCTGGCGGGAAGGCCCCGGGGGCTGGCGTACGACCTCCCCGCGCCGCTCCCCGCGTCAGCGGCCCGAGATACGGGTGGCGATCCCGGCCAGACGCGAGGTGTGCGCCCTGTTCTCGGTCCGCGACTCGCGGCGGTCGGCGCTCCGGTACAGCCCGTGGATGACCTGCGTGCCCACCCAGCGCAGGGGCTCGGGCTCCCAGCCGCGGTCGCGGTGGCCCACCCACGGCAGGCGGGTCAGGTCGGTCTCGCGGCGCAGGACCAGGTCGCGCAGGGTGCGCCCGGCCAGGTTGCTGGCGGCCACGCCGCTGCCCGCGTAACCGCCCGCCCAGCCCAGGCCGGTCTCGGCGTCCAGGTGCACGGTGGGACGCCAGTCGCGCGGCACCCCCAGCACACCGGACCAGGCGTGCTCGACCGGCACGTCGGCCACATCGGGGAACATGCGGGTGAGCGCCCGCCACAGTTCGGCGATGGCCTGCGGCTGGGTGGCGCCCTCCTCCTCCTGGGCCGAGCCGAAGCGGTGCGGGACGCCGCGCCCGCCGATCGCGATGCGGTCGTCGGCCGTGCGCTGGGCGTAGACGTGGGAGTGGGCGGTGTCGCCCAGCAGCTCCCGGCCCTCCCAGCCGATCTTCTCCCAGAGTTCGGCGGGAACGGGCTCGGTGACGATCATCGAGGAGTTCACCGGCTGCCAGTCGCGGCGCTGTCCGCGCAGGGTGGAGGTGAAGCCCTCGGTGGCGCGCACGACGTGGTCGGCGTAGACGGTGCCGTGCCCGGTGACGACCGCCGGGCGGGCCGCGCCCTGGCGGGGGCGGATCTCCTCCACCTCGGTGCCCTCGAAGAGGGCCACGCCCAGGTCCTCCACCACCCGGGCCAGCCCCGTGACCAGCTTGGCGGGCTGCACGCGGGCGGCGTGCGGCGAGTAGGCGCAGGCGACGGCCCCCGACACAGACAGCCGGGGCTCGTGCTCACCGTCGAGCAGGTGGATGTCGTCGGGCCAGTAGCCCCACTCCTGGAGGTACTCGATGTCCTCGGCCAGGCGCTGGCGCTGGGCGGCGTTGGTGGCCACCAGGCGCATGCCGCCGCGGACGACGTCGGCGTCGACGCCCTCGGCCTCGGCGACCGAGACCACCTCGGTGACGGTGTCCATCATCGCCCGCTGCAGGGCGACCATCGCGGCCTTGCCGTGTGACTGCGCGTAACGCTCGCGGGAGCCCGCGAACTCCGCGGACAGCCACCCTCCGTTGCGGCCCGAGGCGCCGAACCCGGCGAACTCACGTTCGACCACCGCCACGCGCAGGTCCGGCTGCTCCTTCTTGAGGTAGTAGGCGGTCCACAGGCCCGTGTACCCGGCTCCGACCACGCAGACGTCGTAGTCAGCGGTGCCGGGCAGGGGTGCGCGGCGCTCGGGGAGCCCGGTCTCGCGGAACCAGAAGGAGACGCCTCCGTTGGCGAAGCGCGAGGACCGTGGAATCGCTCTCATCTGCGCGGCAGTGGTGAACAGACCCATGTTTCCCCCCGAAAAACTGTGCGCTCACGGTCCACCCCGCGGGACCCACGAACTTCCGCCAACCTACACGGGAACGGCGGCCGGTGGGATGTCCTCCCCGCCTTCGGGTCCGGTGGCGCACCGGCGGGGCGTGGATTCGGCTACCCAGAGTTCCGACACGAACGCGCCGTCAGCAGCAGGAGCTGTCACGGAGCGTACGCGCGATGGCGGCGAGCCGGCGCACCCCGTCCTCGCCGAGCGGGCCCAGGACGTGTTCGCGCAGCCGCTCGACGTGTCTGGTGCGCGCCTGGCCGATGAAGTCCAGGCCGCTGTCGGTGAGGACGGCGTAGACGACCCGGCGGTCCGAGGCGCAGTTCTCCCGTTCCAGGTAGCCCTCGCGCTCCAGGCGGTCCGCGAGCTTGGTGAACCCGCCCGTGCTCAGGCTGACCTCACGGGCCAGGCGGCTCATGGGCAGCCGGTGGCCGGGTGTGCGCTGGAGGCGTATGAGCACCTCGAACCACGGTCCGGCCATGTCCTTGCCGTCCGGGGTGATGCCGCCCAGGAGCTTGGGCTGAACGACGTTCATGGCCTCGTGGACCAGCCCCCATGCGGTGATGAGGTCGTCGTCGCTCGTCGCGCCGCCCGCGTCACCCGCCCCGCTCGCGCCGCCCGTGGCCTCCATCGGCTCTGTGGTCATGTCCGCTCCCTGTCCCTCCCCGGGGCGGACGCCGACGCGCATCCAACCCACAAGAAATATCTTCCCAGTAAATTTTACTCGACGCGGAACGTTTCGCCCAGTGGATTTGTCCCGAACACGTCACACCCGGCGCACGGGGTCGCGCACCGGGTCGGGAAGGCGGCTGTGGGAAGGGGTCGGAGGAGGGCGGTCGTGGAACGAGGTTTCCTCCACGGGGCCCCGCCGACGACACGGCGGGGCCCCGCGGTCAGTGCCGGGCCGCGACCGCGTCCAGCGCGGCCGACAGGGTGGACACCATGTGGTCGATCTGCTCCCAGGTGATGATGAGCGGCGGCGAGACGAGCAGCGCCGTCGGGATCGGCCGTACGATCACACCGCGGGCCCGCGCCTCGGCGAACACCTCCTGGGTGGTGATCCCCCGCCCGTTCAGTGCCTCCTCGGTGAGTTCCACCGCGCCCATGACGCCCAGGCCCGAGCGGACCTCGGCCACCACCGGGTGGTCGGCCAGGCCGCGCAGGGCGCCGTCCAGCTGGCGCTCGATCTCCAGCGACACCGTGAACAGGTCCTCGCGCTCCAGGATGTCCAGGTTGGCCATCGCCGCCGCGCACGCCGTCGGGTGCCCGGCGTAGGTGGTTCCGTGCAGGAACGGGTTGCCCTCGCCGTTGTAGAAGGGGTCGGCCACGCGTCCGCTGACCACGACGCCGCCCAGCGGCAGGTACCCGCTGGAGACGCCCTTGGCGAAGACGATCATGTCCGGGTCGACACCGAAGCGCTCGATGCCGAACCAGTTCCCCAGCCGGGCGAAACCGCAGATGACGCTGTCCACGACGAACAGCACGCCGTACTTGTGGCAGATCCGCGACACCTCGGCGAAGTAGTTCTCCTCCGGCAGGAAGACCCCGCCCGCGCCGACCACCGGCTCGGCGAAGAAGGCCGCGACCCGCTCGGGGCCGACCCTGAGGATCTCCGCCTCCAGGGCCTCGGCCGAGTCGTGGGGCACCACGGAGGTGTCCTCGACCAGCCTGCCGTAGCCGCTGCGGAACCGGTCCATGCCCGAGATGCTCGTGCCGAACCCGTGCAGACCGTGGTAACCGCCGGTCCGGCTGATCAGGTGGGTGCGCCCGGGCTGGCCGGTCACCGCCCAGTACCGCCGCGCCAGCTTGGCGGCCGTGTCGATGGACTCCCCTCCCCCGCAGGTCAGGATCACCCGCGGGTCGGCCACCGGGGCGTGCGAGGCCAGGCGTTCGCACAGTTCCACGGCGGGCCCGTTGGCGAAGTCCCCGTAGACCGTGTAGGCGTCCAGGGTGCTGATCTGGCGGTGGACCGCGTCCGCGATCTCGGTACGGCCGTGGCCGACGTTGCAGTACCAGAGGCTGGCCGTACCGTCCAGGTAGCGGTCCCCGGAGCTGTCCCAGAGCCACACGCCCTCGGCGCGGGCCACCATGAACTCCGGACCCCTGACCACCGTGTTCATATCGCAGAAGGTGTGCCAGAGGCGGCTGGGCTCCCGCTGTTGCGTGGGAGTGAGTGCGGACGAGACAACCGTTTCGGTCATATGGCGACCTCCGAGCCGTGTCATGCGCGAGAGCGCAGTGGAAAACTCAGGTTGATCCAGCCTGCACACGGGCGCCCGTTGGTGGCAGGTGCTTGCAGGCTAAGCGTGCGACCCGCCTCACAGCAAGAGCCAAAACGAAGATCCATGCCCCGAAACACAAACTTCATGCCGGCTACCCTCGGGGGTCGGCGCTAAAACCCTTGCTGGTCTGGAAAAACTCGCCGAAAAACAATCTGGAATCCGGGCCCGCCGCCGGAGCTTTCACCGATACGGCTGGCGTGGCGTGACGGTGTGCGACCCGCGCGCCACACGCGGCGCGCGGCCCCGCGTACACACGAGGGCGGGGCCGGCCACCCCGTACTCGGGAAGTGACCGGCCCCGCCCTGACCCAAACACCCGCGCCTCGACCGCGCGGAACAGGCCTTCCCCGTCAGCCGCGCAGGACGGCACCCGTGCGCTCGGTCGCCAGGGCGACGGCCGCGTCGCGGGCCGCTCCGGCCTCCTCCGCCGTCAGCGTCCGGTCGGCGGCCCGGAAGCGCAGGGCGAAGGCCACCGACTTGCTGCCCTCGCCGACCTGGTCGCCGGTGTAGACGTCGAACAGGCGCACGCTCTCCAGCAGTTCACCGGCGCCCTCGGCCAGCGCGGCGCTGACCCGCCCGACCGGCACCGAGGAGTCCACGACCAGGGCCACGTCCTGCGTGGCCACCGGGTACGTGGAGATCTCCGGCGCGGTGACCGGGGTGCGGGCCCGCTCGATCCGGTCGAGTTCGACCTCCACGGCGGCCGTGCGCTCGGGCAGCCCGAAGGCCTGGACGGTGCGCGGGTGCAGCTCTCCGGCGTGGCCCACGAGCAGGCGCTCCCCGTCCACGCGCACGTACAGCGCGGCGCAGCGGCCCGGGTGCCACGGGGCGTGCTGGTCGGCCTCGACCTCCAGCTCGACCCCCGCCACGCGGGCGACGTCGCGCGCGGTCTGGACCGCGTCGGCCCAGCCGGCCTCCCGGCCCGGGCCCCACCATCCGGCGCGTTCGGCGTGGCCGGAGATCACCGCGCCCACCCGGCGCGGCTGGTCCGGCAGGGCCGCCTCGATCCGGGCCAGCTCCTCGGCGTCGGGCCCGCGGTCCACCGCGAGCATGGGCGCGCGGGGGGCGCCGGGCCTGGGCCGGTAGACCAGGCCCGTCTCGTACAGGGCCACGTCGGTGAACCCGCGGCCCGTGTTGCGGGCCAGCGCCTTGAACAGCCCCGGCAGCAGCGTGGTGCGCAGCAGCGGCTCGCCCTCGTTGAGCGGGTTGGCCAGGCGCAGGGCGTCGCGGCGGTCGTCGTCGGCCGCCAACTGGAGGCCGTCGAGGTCGCGTTCACCGACGAAGGGGTAGTTCAGCACCTCGTGGAAGCCGGTCCCGGCCAGGGCGCGGCCGACCGCGCGGCGCAGACGCTGGCTCGCGGTCAGGCCGCGGCCCGAGGCGCGCGGGCGGATCGAGGGGATGTTCTCGTAACCCTCGAAGCGGATGACCTCCTCGGCGAGGTCGTTGGGGTCGGTGATGTCGGGTCGCCAGCTGGGCGGAACGACCCTCAGCAGGTCCCCGTCGGCCTCCACCTCGCAGCCGACGGCGCGCAGCCAGCGCTGCGTGGTGCCCTCGGGGTAGTCCACCCCGGCGACGGCGCCCGCGTGGGAGGCCCGTACCGTGACCGGCTCGCGCGCGGCGGTGCGGTCCAGGTGGGTGTAGGCGGTCTCGACGGTGGCGCCGCCCAACTCCGCGAGCAGTTCGACCGCGCGTGTGGCGGCGGCCAGCTGCACGGCCGAGTCCACGCCCCGCTCGAAGCGGCGGGAGGACTCCGAGGACAGCTGGTGGCGCCGCGAGGCGCGGGCGATGTGCATGGCGTCGAAGTGCGCGGCCTCGACCAGCACCTCGGTGCTGGTCAGGGAGATCTCCGTGGTCAGGCCGCCCATGACCCCGGCGATGTTGACCGGGCCGCTGTCGTCGGCGATGACGATGTCGTCGGTGTCCAGGGAGCGCTGGACGTGGTCCAGGGTCTCCAGCTTCTCCCCCGCCTCGGCGGCGCGCACCCGCAGGGCCCCCCGCAGCTGGGCGCGGTCCCAGGCGTGCAGCGGCTGGCCGAGTTCGAGCATCACGTAGTTGGTGACGTCGACGGCCAGGGAGATGGGGCGCACGCCGCACTGGTGCAGGCGGCGCTTCATCCACAGCGGGCTGGGCGCGTCGGGGTCGAACCCGGTGGCGCCGCGCAGGACGTAGCGGTCGCACAGGGCCGGGTCGATCTCGGCGGGGTGGCCCTCGCCGCCGGACTCGGCGACGGCGACGTCGGCCGGGTCGTGGAAGTCCACCCCGTACAGCGCGGCGGCGTCGCGGGCCACGCCGCGCAGGGACAGCGCGTAGCCGCGGTCGGGCGTGACGGCGATGTCCAGGACGTCCTCGCGCAGGCCGAGCGGCCCGATGGCGTCCTCGCCCACCGCGCCGAAGCCCTCGGGCAGCACGATGATGCCGCTGTGGTCCTCCCACAGGCCCAGCTCGCTGGCCGAGCAGATCATGCCCGCCGACATCCGGCCGTAGGTCTTGCGGGCGCCGATCCGGAAGCCGCCGGGCAGTTCGGCGCCGGGCAGGCAGACCACGACCAGGTCGCCCTCGGAGAAGTTGCGGGCGCCGCAGACGATCTCCTGCGGCTCTCCGGTGCCGTTGGCCCCGCCCACGTCCACCCGGCAGTAGCGGATGGGCTTCTTGAACCCGGTCAGCTCCTCGATCTCCAGCACGCGGCCGTACACGATGGGGCCGGTGATGTCGGAGCCGAGCTCGTCGACGGTCTCGACCTCCAGGCCCGCCAGCGTGAGGCGGCCGGCGAGTTCGCGGGCGGTGGTGCCGACCGGAAGGTCGACGTACTCCCGCAGCCAGCTCAGGGGGACGCGCATCAGTTCTCACTCCCGAACGCCGAGGTGAAGCGGATGTCGCCCTCGACCATGTCGTGCATGTCGCGCACCCCGTGCGCGAACATCAGTGTCCGTTCGATTCCCAGGCCGAAGGCCCAGCCCATGTAGACCTCGGGGTCCACGCCCGCGGCGGTGAGCACGCGGGGGTTGACCACGCCGCAGCCGCCGATCTCGATCCAGCCCTCGCTGGAGCAGGTGCGGCAGGGCGCGTCCGGGTCGCCCACGGAGGCGCCCCGGCACACGAAGCACTCCATGTCGACCTCGGCGGAGGGCTCGGTGAAGGGGAAGTAGGAGGCGCGGAAGCGCGTGCGCAGTCCCTCGCCGAACACGCCCTCGACGTAGGCGTCGATGGCTCCGCGCAGGTGGGCCAGGGTGACGCCCCGGTCCACGACCAGGCCCTCCAGCTGGTGGAAGACGGGGCTGTGGGTGGCGTCGAGCTCGTCGGTGCGGAAGGTCTTGCCGGGCGCGACCACGTACACCGGCAGCTCCCGCGAGAGCAGGGCGCGGATCTGCACCGGCGAGGTGTGCGTGCGCATGACCAGGCCGGACTCGCCCCCGTCCGGGCCCTGCACGAAGAAGGTGTCCTGCATGGTGCGGGCGGGGTGGTCGGGCTTGAAGTTGAGGGCGTCGAAGTTGAACCACTCGGCCTCGACCTCGGGGCCCTCGGCGATCTCGAAGCCCATGCCGACGAAGATGTCGGCCACGCGCTCGGCGACGGTGGTCAGCGGGTGGCGGGAGCCGCGCGGCGCCCGGTCCCAGGGCAGGGTGACGTCGACGCGCTCCTCGATGAGCACGCGCTCGTCGCGCTCGGCCTCCAGGACGGCCTGGCGGGCCTTGAGCGCCTGGCCGACGTCGCGGCGGGCGCCGCCCACGCGCTTGCCCGCGTCGGCCTTGGCCGCGGGGGGGAGGGCGCCGATCTCACGGTTGGCCAGGGCCAGCGGGGAGCGGTCCGAGGCGTGCGCGAGCCGGACCTCCTTGAGTTCGGCGAGGTCGGCGGCCGCCTCGACGGCGGCCAGCGCCTCCTCGCGCATGCGGGCGACCTCGTCGGGGTGCAGGGAGGTCACCTCGACGGGGTCGAAGGAATTGTTCGGTGCAGACATGGTTGGTTGCCTCGCCGCCGACGTCCCCGGCTTGGGGGACGGGCGGCAGTCACGGTCCGCGGCGGGGCGGACGAAGCCGACAGGAAGAGCACAGGCGGATTTCGGGCGGGCCCGGCCGAGGACGTGTGTCACCGAGCCCGGGGCACGCCGTTGCGCCCACCGGGGAGGCTGGAGGGTCTGAGTGCCTCAGACGAACTCGGGTGCCCCGGCGGGCATGGTAAATCGGAACTCCGCGCCGCCGCTGGGGGCGCGTCCGACGGTGATCGTGCCGCCGTGGGCCTCGACGAGGCCCTTGACGATGAACAGTCCGAGGCCGGTCCCGCCCCGGCGCTTGCTGCGCCAGAACTGGCGGAAGACGCGCGGAATGGTCTCGGGCGCTATGCCCTGGCCCTCGTCGCGCACCGACACCGCTGTTCCTCCCTCGCAGGGCTCGATCACCACACTGACAGTACCAGCGCCGTGCCGCACCCCGTTTTCCACGAGGTTGGACAGGATCTGCTCGATCTTGTCGGCGTCGAGCCACATGCGCGGCAGCTCCCCCCTGGTCTCGACCCGGAAGCGCTCCTCCGGTTCGCCGGAGGCGACGCGGCCGGCGACGACCCGGCGCACGGCGTCGGGCAGGTCCACCACCTGACGGCGCACCTCCAACCGGCCCGACTCTATGCGGGAGACGTCGAGCAGGTCGTGGATGAGGCGGGTGACGCGGTCGGCGTCGGCGTTGACCGTCTCCAGCATGAACAGCTTCTGCTTGTCGGTGAGCCGTTCCCACTTGGCGAGCAGGGTCGAGGTGAAGCCCTTGACGCTGGTCAGGGGTGAGCGCAGTTCGTGGGCGACCTCGGAGACCAGGTCGGCGCGGGAGCGCTCGGCGTGCGCGGAGGCGTCCCGCAGGGTGACGACCAGGCGGACGAGCTCTCCCCCGGGACGGGCGCGCACGTAGCGCGCGGCGACGAGCACCTCGCGGTCGTCGGGCAGCAGGAGGGCGCGCTCGGCCTGGCGGACGCGGTCGCGCGCACCGCCGTAGGGGTCGCTGGCCTGCCACCAGTCGTTTCCGTCGACGCCCACGAGGGGCAGGACGGCGCGGTAGTCGCGGCCCAGGGCGGACTCGGCGGGGATGCCCAGGACCTGGGCGGCCTGGGTGTTGAAGAGTACGACGCGACCACGGGAGTCGGCCACCACGACGCCGTCGGGCAGGTCGTCGGCGTGCAGCGGAGTGCCGCCCGGTCCGGCGGGCGAGCCGCCGTCGACCTCCCACAGGGCCGCGGGGACCCGGTCGCTCGCACGGGGCCCGGGAGCGTTCTCGGCGGGGACGTCCACGGCCGGTCCGGCTCCGTGCCCGGGGTCGTCCGGGGAGTGAGCGGTCCCGCTGCCCGAGTCCTCCGCCGGGTGGTCCACCTGCCGGCCGCTGCCCACGCCTCTCCCCGCCCCCCTTGAAGGTCCACGACCACAGGCTCCTGGGCCGAGAACCGCTGACCGGTCGTATCCGCGACACCCGTGGACACCACCGCAGGTTGTCTACCCTGCACTTCCACCTGGTACGCCTCGCGACCCGGGAACGGGCGCCCGACGACAGACGAGCGTACAAGCCCCCCTGCGACGGCCCGTCGCCCGGGAACGGGGATCGCGGGCCTCGGCACACGGTGCGTGCTCACACCATGTCGTCAAGCCTGCCTTGTGGGACAGGAAGGACACGGCGTCGCACCCGCGACACGGGTAGCCCGTCGGGCCCCACGCGCGACGCGCATGGACCCTCCCGCGATCCCCAGGCCCCGACCCTATAGGCACGCGGTGCCGATGCACGTGCACTTCGGGCGAACCCGGTACCCGGAATCCGCACGGGCGCCGGCGGCCGGGCCCGTGCGCGGGAGTTCCGCGAACGCACCCACTCCGTTACGCACAGTCACTACGCGCGTCGTGAGCTGGGCCGATCCGAACCCGCCCGGCCCGGCTCAGGAACGCCGCTGCTGCCGCGCGGTGGTGTAGAGGCAGACCGCGGCCGCGGTGGCCAGATTCAGGCTTTCGGCCCCGCCGTAGATCGGGACGCTGACCGCGCCGTCGGTCAGGGCGACGGTCTCCTCGGGCAGTCCCCAGGCCTCGTTGCCGAACACCCAGCCGACCGGGCCGTCCAGGTCGCCGCTGTCGGCGACGGCGTGCAGGTCGCGCTGGCCGCTGCCGTCCGCGGCCCACACCCGCGCGCCCACGCCGCGCAGGAAGTCGACGGCGCGCGCCACGGGGACGCCCACGACCACGGGCAGGTGGAACAGGCTTCCGGCGGAGGCCCGCACGCACTTGCCGTTGTAGGGGTCGACGGAGGCGTCGGTGAAGATGACGACGTCGGCCCCGGCCGCGTCGGCGGTGCGCAGCACCGTGCCCGCGTTGCCCGGATCGCGGACGTGGGAGAGCACGGCCGCGAGGCGGACGTCGCCGACCCGCTCCAGGGGGACGTCGACGAACTCGCAGACGGCGATGACCCCCTGCGGGGTGACCGTCTGGGCCAGTTCCGACATCACGTCCAGACTGACCCTGTGGGTGGGCACGTCCACCGCGCGGGCGGCGTCCACCAGGTCGATGTGGCGCTGCATCGCCTCCGCGGTGGCGTAGACCTCGACCACGCCGGAGGCGGCCCCTCCGTGGGGGGACCGCCCCTGGGCACCGTCGACCGCCGCGGCCAGGGCCTCGCGCACAGCCTGCGGGCCCTCGGCGAGGAAGCGCCGCTCGCGTTGGCGGAAGGTGCGCTTGGCGAGCCGCCGAACCCCCTTGATCCTGGGTGAGCGGATGCTCGTGAACTCGTGGCTCGCCATCACCGCTCGCTTAGGCCGCGGCCTCGGCGGGGAGGGCCTTCTTGGCCGTCTCCACCAGGCTGGCGAAGGCGGCCTGGTCGTTGACCGCCAGCTCGGCGAGCATACGGCGGTCGACCTCGATGCCGGCCAGCTTCAGACCCTGCATGAAGCGGTTGTAGGTCAGGCCCTGGGCGCGGGAGGCGGCGTTGATGCGCTGGATCCACAGGCGACGGAACTGCCCCTTGCGGTCCTTGCGGTCCCGGTAGGAGTAGGTCATCGAGTGGAGCATCTGCTCCTTGGCCTTGCGGTACAGGCGCGAGCGCTGCCCGCGGTAGCCGCTGGCCCGGTCGAGGACGACCTTGCGCTTCTTCTTGGCGTTGAGAGCCCGCTTCACGCGTGCCACTGGAACTCCCTAGTTGTCTCTTCCGGCGCGCGCGGCGCGCCGACCGGCCCGGCTGCGTCGAACCCGGCGACCGTGTTGCTTCGGTGGTTCCCTCCCGGAGGCCGTCACCGCACCGGCCGTGACCGATGGGCGGGCGCTTCCGCGGAGGGGAGGGCCCGGGACTACTTGCCGAGCAGCTTGCGCATGTTCTTGGCGTCCGCGGGGGAGAGCACGGCCTCGTTGCCCAGCTTGCGCTTGCGCTTGGAGGTCTTGTGCTCAAGGATGTGGTTCTTGTTGGCACGGCGGCGCATGATCTTGCCGGAGCCGGTGACCTTGAAGCGGTCCTTGGCCCCACTGTGGGTCTTGTTCTTCGGCATGTCGCCGTCGTCTCCTACTCCGTCGGAGTGCCACCCGCCCGAGGGGGCGGCTGACACGGTTCTTCCGCTGCTGCGGCGGGGACACCGCGCGTCGGGGCGCCGCATCCGGGCCGTGCGCGCGCAGCCCTTCTCACCACCCGGTCCCTACCGGCGACCGGGCGGTGGAGGACTCCGCGTCGCTAGGCGTCCGTGCTCTGCTCGCGGCGGGTCTTGTCCCCCGCCGCCGCGCGGGCCTCGGCCTTGTGCTCGGACCGCCGCTTGTGCGGGCCGATCACCATGACCATGTTGCGACCGTCCTGCTTGGGCTGCGACTCCACGGTGCCGAGGTCCTGGACGTCCTCGGCCAGGCGCGCCAGCAGTCGGCGGCCCAGCTCGGGCCGGGACTGCTCACGGCCGCGGAACATGATCGTCACCTTGACCTTGTCACCGCTCTTGAGGAACCGCACCACGTGACCCTTCTTGGTCTCGTAGTCGTGCGGGTCGATCTTCGGGCGGAGCTTGATCTCCTTGATGATCGTGTTCGACTGGTTCTTGCGCGACTCGCGGGCCTTGACCGCGGACTCGTACTTGAACTTGCCGTAGTCCATCAGCTTGGCGACCGGCGGGCGCGCGGTCGGTGCGACCTCGACGAGGTCGAGGTCGGACTCCTGGGCCAGACGCAGGGCGTCCTGCACGGAGACGATGCCGACCTGCTCGCCGTTGGGTCCGACGAGACGGACCTCGGGCACCCGGATGCGGTCGTTGATGCGGGGCTCTGCGCTGATGAGACCCCTCCCTAGCTATGTCGATTACCTGGGACCGGTCGCCCGCCTGGTGGTGGACGGCCATGTGGACCGGGCCGCCCTCGTCCGTCGGGCCGCCGGTCGAGTCGGGGTCCGCATACAGCGAAAACCCCGCCAGCGTGTGCAAGCGGGGTGATCCGACCGGATATTCCCAGCGAGGTCGCGCGCGTGGACCGGGCACCCCGGACACGGGTGCTCGGTCGACGTAACGCGGCGCGGTCGATCGCCGGGCCGGAACCTACGCGGGCGGTACCCGGCAGGTGGGAGGATCATCTCCGCTTGCGGCTCCGGTGTGGGACACACCGGACCAAGTCGATACCTCATCGTACCAGTGTCCGGAGCCCGTTCGTCCCACCCGGCCGGGCGCCCTCTCCGGCCGCGCTCAGGCGGAGACGGAGCGGCGGGCCAGTTCAGCCTCACCGGCCGCGCGCATGGCCTCCACGGGCACGTCGTCCACACCGGTCATCAGGCGGACCTGCTCGACGGCCTGGTGCAGGAGCATGGGGAAGCCGCCGACCACGCGGCCGCCGCGCGCGGCGACGGCCGCGGCGGCGCGGGTGGGCCAGGGCGAGTAGACGACGTCGAACAGGTCTGCGCGCGAGGCGGCGAGCAGGTCGGCGTGGAGGTCGGCCGCGCCCGAGGGCAGGGAGGACACGACCAGGTCCACGTCCAGGTGCTTGTCCACCTCGGCGAGCGGCGCCACCTCCAGCGGGTGGCCCGTGCGGCGGGCCGCGGCGGCCACCTGCCCGGCCCGGGCCGGGTCGCGGGCCAGCACGGTGACCGGCGCGGTCAGGCCGAGCAGGCGCAGCGCGACGAGGGCGGAGGCCGCCGTGGCCCCGGCCCCCAGGACGACCGCGCTGCGGGGGGCGTCGGCCCCGGCCTCGGCCAGGGCCGCGGTGATCCCCGCCACGTCGGTGTTGTGGGCGTGCCACTCACGCCCGCGGTGGACGAGGGTGTTGGCGCCGCCCGCCTGGAGGGCCAGGTCGGAGACCGTCTCGGCCAGCTCCAGGGCGCGGCGCTTGAGCGGCATGGTCAGGGAAAGCCCGGCCCACTCCCCGCCGAGTCCGGCGAGGAAGGGCGCGAGTTCCTCCTCACCGCACTCGTGCAGGCCGTAGGACCACTCGTCCAGGCCCATCGCCGCGTAGGCGGCGGTGTGCAGGACCGGTGAGAGCGAGTGGGCCACCGGCGAGCCCAGGACGGCGGCGCGCACCGTTCCCATGTCAGCGTCTCCCTACCACTCGGCCTGGTTCTCGGCGACCATCTGGTTGTGCTCCTCCAGGGTGGTGGAGAAACCGGTGTGACCGTTCTCGGGGTCGACGAGCGCGAAGTAGAGGTAGTCCTCGTCCGCCGGTTCCAGGGCCGCCTCGATGGCGTCCTGTCCGGGGGCCACGAACGGCCCGGCGGGCAGCCCGGTCATGCCGTAGGTGCTGTAGCCGCGCGGGTCGGCCTCGCAGGAGGCGCGCTGCTCGTCGTTGAGGAAGGTGCCCTCCTCACCCAGGACGTAGAAGCACGTGCTGTCCATCTGGAGCTGCATGCCCTCCTCCAGGCGGTTGTGCACGACCGCGGAGATGAGGGGCATGTCCTCCTTGGTGCCGGTCTCGGCCTGGACGATGGCCGCGATCGCCATGACCTCGTTGGCGTCGTAGCCCAGCGCCTCGGCCCTGCCCTCCAGGTCGATCTCCTCGGCGACCTGGGTGTGCTGGGTGACCATCGTCTTGAGCACCGAGAGCGCGTCGGCGCCCGGGTCGAACCGGTAGGTGGACGGGAACAGGTAGCCCTCGGGCCCCTCGGTGGCGTAGTCGGGCAGGCCGAGTTCGTCGGTCTGGGCGTAGGCCGCGTCCAGCTCCTCAACGCTCAGGTCGGTGGCCTCGGAGATCCTCTCGAAGATCCCGTCCGTGCGCAGCCCCTCGGGGATGGTGACGCGTCCGCCGACGCGGCTGGCCGGGTCGAGCAGGGCGGCCACGGCGGCCTCGCCGCTCATGCCCTGGGCCAGGGAGTAGGTGCCGGGGGCCAGTCCGGAGCCGAGCTCCTCCTCGGGGACGGCGTCCAGCGCGTTGAGGAACGCGCGGGGGCTGGCCACGATCCCGGCCTCGGCGAGGTTCTCTCCCACGACCGAGCCCGCGTCGCCCTGCTCGATGACGAACACGGTCTCGCCGCTGCCCTGGCCGTCGAAGTCGGCGGGCAGGACGTAGGTGCGGATGACGGCGTAGCCG
>NZ_QPFC01001154.1:0-1207 GCF_003427465.1 Nocardiopsis sp. TNDT3
TGGAGGCCGCGGGTTCAAATCCCGTCAGGACCGCCGTCGCCGAGAGATCGGCGAGTGCGGCTAGGTAGCTCAGTTGGTACGAGCGTCCGCCTGAAAAGCGGAAGGTCGGCGGTTCGACCCCGCCCCTAGCCACTCCAGGCAGACATGCACGAAGGCCCCGCCACCTGCGGAAGCAGGGGCGGGGCCTTCGCGTTGCCCGGTGGGCGCCTCCGGCGGCTGCCCGCTGGATGCTCACGCCCTCCCGCGAAGCCCTGTGTTTCGGGGGTCGCGGACGAGCGGACCGTCCCGGCCGCCGGGCCACGAACCCCCGGGCGGCGGGGTGACGCCGACCACGGCGCGGGCGGGGCTCCTCGGGTAGTGTCCGGACCCGTGAGCCACGTGACCGCAGCTGACGGAACCCGGATCTGGTACGACGTCCTCGGGCAGGGCGACCCGCTCCTGCTCCTCAACGGGCAGTCCCTCGACCACGAGATGTGGGACGGGGTGCACGCCGACCTGGCCCGGCGCCACAGGGTCGTGCGGATGGACTTCCGGGGGACCGGCGGCAGCGACGCGCCCCTGGACGAGCCCTACACCTTCGGCCTGTTCGTGGACGACGCCCTCACCGTCCTGGACGCCCTGGACATCTCCCGCACGCACGTCTACGGGTTCTCCATGGGCGGGAAGGTCGCCCAGACCTTCGCGGCCACCCGGCCCGGACGCCTCGGCGCGCTCGTGCTGGGCTCCACGGCGCCGGGCGGGAGCAACGAGGTGGAACGCCCCAGGTCGGCCACCCTCGCGCTGCGCCGGGCCAGTACGGCCGAGGGGCGCGACCTGATCGCCGAACTCTTCTACGGCCCCGAGTGGGCCGCCGCCCACCCCGACACGGTCACCCGCGTCCTGCCGCGCGGACCGCTGCGCGCCCAGCGCCTGCACTTCGGCGCCAGCTCGGGCTACGACGGCTGGGACCTGCTGCCCTCCGTCCAGGCGCCGACGCTGGTCGTGCACGGTGAGGACGACGTCCTCACCCCGGTCGGCAACGCCGCCCTGCTGGCGGAGCGCGTCCCCGACGCCCGGCTGCTGGTCCTGCCCGGCATGCGCCACGGCTACCTGCACGAGGACGCGGCCAAGGCCACGCGCGAGGTGCTGGACTTCCTGGCGGAGCACCCGCTTCCCGCGCGGGACTGACCGGTGGGGCCGGTCGGCGGGACCGGTCGGCGGGGTCCGG
>NZ_QPFC01001155.1:0-2199 GCF_003427465.1 Nocardiopsis sp. TNDT3
ACCACCAGCACCACCAGGGAGGCCAGGCCGACCGCGTCCTGCCGGTCCCCCGCCGGGGTGACGACCGCCTCCCCGACGTACACTCCGGCGGCGGCCGTCGCCAGCGCGGCGACCAGGGCCGGGACCGCACGGCGGGCCGGCTCGGCCAACCCCACCAGGTAGGCGGCCAGACCCGCCGCGGTGTAGGGCTCCCGGGTCAGGTCCAGGAGGGTGGCGGCGGTGAGGGCGGCCATTACCGTGCCCAGCACGGGCAGCGGCCAGCGGCGGCGGACCGCGACGGGCAGGCCCACGGCCGCGGCGACGGCCCAGGGGAGCCAGACCGGGCCGTCGTAGGCGGGTTGCCCGTCGACCGGGGACAGGTGCGCGAATCCGGCGTAGACCGCGGTCAGGACGAGGGCCGCCGCCAGGTCGGCGGCGTACGCGTGGCGGCCGGTGATGCGGTGCATCGCCCGACAGTACCGGCCCACTCCCCTCAACCCGCCTGCCCGAACGCGAACATCAGTCCCAGGGTGCCCAGCGCGACCAGGCCCCAGAGCACCACCGCTGAGCGGCGGGGCCGCGGTCCCTCGCGCAGCAGAGCCAGCCCCAGCGGCAGCAGGGCGACGGCCAGACCGGCCAGGGCCACCAGCGACCACGGTGTGGTTCCCTTCAGTACGCCCAGCGGCAGGGCCGCCGTCAGCGCGAGGGCGAACGCGCGGACCGGGCCCAGCACCCGTGTGCGCCAGGCGCCGAGCGCGAGCACGACCCAGCCGGACAGGACGGCGAGGTTCAGGACGGAGAGGATCTGGAAGGCCCCGTAGGTGTCGGAGACGATCCGCGTGGCGGTCGCGGCGCCCTCGGCGACGACCAGCCGGAAGGCCATGTGGTCCGCTCCGGCGTGGAAGGTACGGGCGAACAGGCCGGACATCGCCAGCAGCCCGCCCCACAGTCCCCATCCCGGACCGCGTGCGCCGACACGGGCGGCGAGCACGGCCACGGCGGGCCACAGCAGCAGGTTGCCGACCACGAAGAGGGCGTACGCGGTGGCCGTCAGGCCGGAGTGCCGCTCGTACGCGGCGAGCTGCCCGGGGAAGAAGAAGTCGAAGCGGACGCGCAGCAGGGCCCCGGCCAGCATCAGCAGGGGCCCCAGAACCATGGCGACGCCGCCCACCCAGCGGCCGGGGAAGGCGTCCGCGCGTTCCACGGGGAGTACGCGGCCCGGGCCGCTCGCGGCGTGCGGGGTGCCGTGGGTGGTGCGTGGTGGAGGAGTCATGCCCCGACGATGCCCCGCCGGGCCTGTCCTCGGCGTCGGACCGGGGGCTGGATCCAGGCGTCAGACCCGGGTATGACCGGCGGGCCCGGCGCGCCGACAGGGTCCTCGCGGGGCGCGCGGCCCCGGAAACCGATGGACGGGCCGCGGCTCCCCCGCCAGGGTGTTCGGATGACCACACCGCCCGTGCCTCCCCTGTACCGCGACGTCGACTTCAACGGCCCGCTCTCCGACGCCCGAGCCGCCGGACTCATCCGCGACCTGGGCCGCCTGGAGGGCAGACGGATCGTGGACATCGGCTGCGGCTGGGCCGAACTGCTGCTGCGCGCCCTGGAGAGCGAGCCGACCGCCACCGGGTTCGGCATCGACCTCGACGAGCAGGCCGTGGAGCACGGGCGCGCCAACGCCGTGGCCCGGGGCCTGGCCGACCGCGTCGAACTCGCGGTCGGGGACGCGGGCGCCTGGTCCGGCACGCACGCGGACGTGGTGGTCAACAACGGCGCCAGCCACGTGTGGGGCGGCGACCCTGTGACGCACACCGTCAACGCCCTGGAGGCGGTCGCCGGTCTGCTCCGGCCCGGCGGCCGGTTCCTGTTCGGTGAGTGCTTCTGGCTGCGCGATCCGACGCCCGGGGAGCTGGAGGCCATGACCGACATCCCCCGCGCCCAGTACCGGTCGCTGCCCGACCTGGTGGACCTCGCCCTCTCCCACGGCTTCCGGCTGCGGGCGCTGTCGCAGGCCACCCTGGAGGAGTGGGACGACTTCGAGTCCCGGCACGCCCGGGGTTGGGAGGAGTGGCTGGAGCGCAACCCCGGCTCCCCCGGTGCCGACGAGGTCCGGGCCAGGGCCGACCGGCACCGGCACTTCTGGCTGCGCGGCACCCGGGAGACGCTCGGCTTCGCCTACCTGTCCCTCGCCCGGGTGCCGCGCAGCCAGAAGTGCCGGTGCCG
>NZ_QPFC01001156.1:0-1459 GCF_003427465.1 Nocardiopsis sp. TNDT3
GCGACGGCGTTCTCGGTGTAGCAGCTCGACCCGAACTCGGGGGTGTTGGTCTTTCCCGGCAGGACCGCGCCCGCGGCGCGCAGCCGGGCGACCACGCCCGAGTCGGTCGGGGCGACGGCGTCGCGGAAGACCGGTGAGCCCTGGGTGAGGCGGACCCCGGCGACCGGGTCGAGGTCCTTGACGGGCACGGGGAGCCCGAGGAGGGGGGGCAGGGTCTCTGGCGTGTCGGCCATCACCCGCTTCTGCGCGTAACGGGCTTGTTCGAGCGCCTTTTCCGGGGTGACCGTAATGTACGCGCCGACGAGGTGGTCGTACCTCTCGGTGCGGTCCAGGAAGTGCTCAGTGATCTCAGTAGGCGACAGCTCACGACTGCGGACCATCGCGAGGAGGCGGTGGGCCGGAAGGTCATGGATCTGGGTCATGGCGAGACAGGTTAGCGGGCACACCGCAGGGCACCACGGTGAGGAGGAACCGCTTCTCCAGAGAGACTGACCGAAGGGTAAACATTCCCTGTCCCAAGGCGACCGACACGCTTACGCACCGAGGAACAGGGATACAAAAGTGTGAGAAGTAATGCACTAGGACTCGGATATGGATCGAACTAACCTGTCCGACGTGAAATCGGCTACCAGAGTGAACGGCTCCACTCCAACGTCCGGGGGATCGGACCCCGAAAGGCCCGAATCCCTCTTTTTCCCCAATCAGAGAAAGAAGAAGGACACCTCGGGCGGCAAGGCGGTCTACGGTGCCCTGCGCTCCAACCGTTCCGTCCGCAGGTGGGTGGTACGCGGCGGCGGCGGCGCCGTGGTGGCCGTCCTGATCGGCCTGCTCACCTCCGACTGGCGGATCGGCGTCACCTTCGGCGTCCTCACCCTGGCCGGGATCATGGTGTACGCCTCCCGGCGCGAGTCGGAGATCCCGCGCTGGCGCAAGCCCTCGGCGGCCCAGCGCAAGACCGAGGCGCAGCTCAAGGTGATGAAGCAGCTCGGCTACCGCGTCCTGCACGCGCGCGCGGTGCCCGGCGGCAACGGCCAGATCGACCACTTCATCGTGGGCCGGCGGGGCGCGTTCGCCATCGACTCCGAGTCGTGGGACAAGCGGCTGCCGCTGCGCAACAAGCTGGAGAAGCTCTACCACGGGCGGTTCAGCAAGAACGAGCGCATCGACGAGGCCCTGGAGGAGGCCAAGCGGGCGCAGGACCTGATCAGCTCCGAACTGGGGCGCGAGATCAAGGTGCGCGCGTCGCTGGCCATCTACGGACCCGGCATGCCCTGGGACAGCCACCGGCTGCGGGGCGTGGACATCATCACCGGCACCAAGGTCCGCAAGTGGCTGCGCAGCGGCCGGGACCGCCTGACCGAGAAGGAGATCGAGGAGATCTACCAGGCCGCGATGAAGGCCCTGCCGCCCAGGTACTGAGACGCCCCCACCCCCCCCTGACGCCACCCCGGCCCGGGAC
>NZ_QPFC01001157.1:0-1728 GCF_003427465.1 Nocardiopsis sp. TNDT3
CGGTGCCAGAGCGTCCCGCGTCCTGTGGACAACCCACACCAGTAGTCCCCCCCGCTGGGAGACGCACGGACTGACACTGCGCCCCAGGAGGCGGGGCATGGCACGTTTCCGCTACCGGGACCACGGGTCAGGACGGGGAGCGGACTCTCGTCACGGCGCAGACGGCCGCAGGGCGTGCTCGTCCTCCGCGCCGGCCCCGACAACAGGCACGACAGGGAGCGCAAGCCGGAGGCGCGAGTCACGGAGGCCCCTTCTCGGCGCACGCTGAACACCGCGGTCACGGCCTCGTCGTGCGCCTGGGGGTGAGAGGGGCGGGGGACCCGCGTCGGGGACAGCCTCTGGTCAGTCCTCGTCGGCTTCCGGAATGTCGATGAGCTGCCGCAGCAGCGCAAAGAAGTCTTCTTCGCTCATCGCCGACCAGTCCACGTACTCGTTCATGGTCTGCGATTTTCCCCAACCCGGGGCTGATAAGCCTGTGTTCGCCGTATTGGTTCGGGAAGTCTCGGTTAACGAGGCGTTAGCGCAGGTGGACGGCTTGGTCCCCGAAGGCTTGGGATTCCCGCCGGATCGCCCGAAGGACCTACCGGATCACACTCACGACCTCAGCCGAAAGAAACCGAAACTGTCCCCGACCGCTCCCACCGCGGGGCGGACAGGACGTACGGGACGCCGGGACGCGACGCGGGAACGGCGCGACGCGGGAACGGTCGGCCGTCCGGCAGCACGTTCGACACCACGTCAGCCGGGCGTTCGCCCCGGCTCCGCTCTCCACTTCCGGCGGTGCCTCGGAACACCCCCGACAGGGCCTCAGACGCGCTGCTGGAGCGCTCCCCGGCAATCGGGGCACCGGCACCGCTTGTTGTACCCGGTGACGGTCCCGTGCGGCAGGGAGGGGTCGCGCTGCTCGGTGAGCGTGAAGTCGAGCTGGTCGCCGAAGGCCGTGAGGATGCGGCCGGTCGAGAAGACCTGGGCCGGGCTGACGTCGAGTTCGGCCGCGGCCTCGTCGATGTGCTTCCCCATCCGGAGTTTCGCGATGAGACGGGAGCGCGTGCTCGGCGGCATCTCCGCCTCCGCGTTCGCGATCAGCTGCTCGGCGTCGTCAATGGGGTAGCTCATGGGTTTCCTCTATGTGTATGGTTACGCCCGCCGAAGCAGGCACCTCAAGCATCGTACGCGGTTTCTCCACGCTGGCATCAAGGTGAGACATACAGGACAGGAGTAAGCAGGCGGCTCTCCCGTCCCTGAAGTCACTGCTCCCTGGAGTCACCGCGGCCGCGGCTCTCAGGCCACCGCTCCGCTGAGGACACCGGGTCCGCCGGATCGCGGCCCTGGGCCAGGCGGACAGATCCGGGCGCCAGCGGTCACGGCCTGCCCCGAATTTTCGGCCGTGTTCTGGGAACCCGAATCTCGCGAAGGTCCCGGGAACCGGCGGCTGGTGTGATTCCTGGTGCGCTTGCCTGGTGCGCTTGTTATTACTGGTATCCCTGTTGTTCCCGTTGCTCCTGTTTCTCAAGTGCCCGGGCAAACATCCTTACATCCCCTCCTTCAGCTTTCCACGTCTTTTCCGTCACTCGTCTTCGCCCCCACCCCTGTTCTGCTCACGCCTTCGCCGCCACTTCCCGTTCCGTTTCCTTCCCCAGCTCCGCACCCCTGTCACCCCCCGGGACCTCGTCCGCCTTCGACACCGCTTCACCCTCCCGCCAATCCCCCTCCGGGGCTCCCCCGGTC
>NZ_QPFC01001158.1:0-2886 GCF_003427465.1 Nocardiopsis sp. TNDT3
GGCCTTCGCCGAGCCGGAGCTGGCCTGGCAGTCGCCCGAGGTCCCCGACACCCCGGAACTGGCCGCCGCGTGGATCGACCGGCAGCGCGTCCGGGCGGAGGAGGGCACGGCCTTCGGTTTCGCGGTCGTCGAGGACGGCGGGCCGGTGCTGGGACACGTCCAGGTCAACGTGACCAGCAGGGCCCACGACACCGGCTGGGTCTCCTACTGGACCCTGGCCGAGGCGCGGGGCCGGGGTGTGGCCACGGCCGCGACGCTGCTGGTGAGCGAGTACGCCTTCGCCGAGGCGGGCCTGTTCCGGCTGGAGCTGGGGCACCGGCTGAACAACCCGGGATCGTGCGTGGTGGCGCGCCGGTCCGGATTCCGGCCGGAGGGGATCGAACGGCGCAAGCTGCGCTACGGCGCGGAGCGCTTCGACACGGGTGCGCACGCCCGGCTGGCCACCGACCCGGTGGAGGGCGTCGATCCGCGGCCCTGCGCGCCCTGAGCGCTCTGTCCGCCACAGACACAGAACGCGGGGCGCGGCGTGCGCCGTGCCCCGCGTCCACCCCCACAGAAGGTCGTGCGCAAGAGGTTCGTCGTGTCGACGGGCTTAGTCCTCGACGGAGATGCCGTTCGTGCTGGTGCCGGAGGCCACGTTGCAGTCGCCGCCCAGCTCGAAGCCGGTGAAGGCCAGCACGTTGGCGCAGATCGGCACGGTGACGTTCTGGATGTTGGCGTTGTTGTCGGCGGCGGCGGTGCCGGACATGGCGCCCAGGGCGAGGCCGGTGGCGAGGATGAGGCCGGAGACGGAGGCGAAGCGCTTCATGGTGTTGGTCCTTTTCGGTTCGTGGTGTGATCGTTGGTGCTGACGGAACCCGTGGATCCCGCTGTGACCGAGCCGGGTGCGAGGGCGGGCCGGTCCTAGTCGTTGACGGAGATGCCCTTCGTGGACTCCCAGTCGATGACGTTGCAGTCGCTGCCGCTGACGCCGGAGGCCGCGAGGACGTCCAGGCAGATCGGGATGGTCACGTTCTGCACGTCGGCGTTGTTGTCGGCGGCGGCGGTCCCGGTGAAGGCACCGAACGCGAGGCCGGTGGCGAGGACGAATCCGGAAACCTTGGCAATACGGGACATTCTTCTTACCTTTCGGAAGTTCAAAACAGGGTGGCTGCATCCGCCGGAATTAACTTAGCGTAGTCGAGGACGTGCTTGGAGTACTTTCAGGGAAGAATCCAGAGTTTCCCTGGAGTTTCTTCGGCTTCGGGGTAGGCATGCCGGACATATCGTCGCTTCGTCGGGTGAAGGTTTTATCCAGCCGAAATCAGGGTCAGCGGCGATGTACGCCGAATACATCGGAACCCGGATTTGTCCGGTATCAGGCGCACGAAAAAGGCCCGCACGGCTGGCCGTGCGGGCCTGTTACTCGATCGCGGGACTACCAGCCCTGCTGCTGCCCGTATCCCGGGTACTGCTGCCCGTATCCGGGCTGCTGGCCGTAGCCCGGCTGCTGCCCGTACCCGGGGTACTGCTGCTGGTCGTATCCCGGGTACTGCTGCTGCCCGTATCCGGGCTGCTGGCCGTACCCCGCGTACGGGTCCTGCGGCTGCGCGCCCGTCGGCGGGTGCGGGTAGGCGTGCTGCTGGCCCGAGGGCTCCTGCTGGTGCTGCTGCTCGGCCTTGGCGGCGTCGTCCTTCTTGCTGTCGGGGTCCGGACGGAAGATGAACAGACGGGCGGGCTTGTCACCCTCGTCGCCCGGGGTGATCAGGTCCAGCCGCCACCCGGCCTCCTCGATCCCCTCCAGGATGCGCGTCAGCCCGGGGCGCAGCTTGCTGGAGGCCTCGTCGTAGGCGTTCACCTCCAGCTGGATGATGAACATCCGGCGCTTCTGCTGCGCGGCGACCTTGGCGTGCTCGACGACCGTGCTGTCCCTCACGACCTGCGTGACGCTCATGAATAACCGTACCCATCTGCTCTGCGTGGAGCTTGCCGTACTCGTCGGGCTGACACCCGGTCATCCGCGTCCACCGTGGCGGGGCTCCGCCGGGCTCCGCAACCATCATGCCCCCTGGAGGCGCATCTGGCCACAGAGAGCCGCGGGCACCCCCTCAGGAGGAGGCGGCAGCGGCGCGGACGGCCTCGGCGACGGGTGTCTCCCCGTTCACCAGGTTGAGAACCCTGCCGACCGTTCCCGGTTCGTCCAGAAGGGCGACGATCACCGAGGCCACGTCGTCACGGGTCACCGCGTCGCGCTCGACCTCCCCGCCCAGCTCCACCCTGCCGGTGCCCGGGTCGTCGGTCAGCCGGCCCGGGCGCAGGATCGTCCAGTCCAGCTCCAGGTCGCGCTCGCGCAGGTCGGCGTCGGCGGCCCGCTTGGCCTCCACGTACGCCGCCCACGTCTCGTCGGTGCCCTCCGGCACGGGTTCGTCCACGCCGATGGCCGACACCTGGACCAGGCGGCGCGTGCCCGCCAGGGAGGCCGCGTCGGCGGTCAGCACGGCGGCCTTGTGGTCGACGGTCGTCTTGCGGGCGGCGCCGCTGCCCGGGCCCGCGCCCGCGGCGAACACGACGGCGTCCGCGTTCATGAGTTTCTCCGTCAGCTCGGTGACGGTGGCCTTCTCCAGGTCGATCACGACCGGTTCGGCACCGGCGTCGACGACGTCCTGGGTGTGGTCCGGGTTGCGGATGAGGGCGACGGGCTCGTCACCTCGGTCGGCCAGCTGCCTGGCCAGCCGCAGCGCGATCTTCCCGTGTCCTCCGGCGATGACGATACGCATGGGGGAGAGCGTATGCCCTCATGGTGCGGTCGGCGGGGTGGTGCGTCTGTCCGCCGTGTCACACCCGGCCGCCCGGCGGGTCCGGGTCCCGCATACCAGCGGCGCCGCCCGCAAGACGACCGTCGACCAC
>NZ_QPFC01000128.1:0-4499 GCF_003427465.1 Nocardiopsis sp. TNDT3
GTCCGGAGGGCGCCACGGGGGCCGCCCTCCGGACAGCGGAACGACCCCGGTCCGCCTTCTGGCCGGTGCGGCGCCGCGGGGAGTCCGCCCTCGACGGGCGCGGCTGCGAACCGCTCAGTCCGTCAACCGCGCCGCTCCGGCGTCCTGCTCGGCCGCCTCGTCCTCCGCCTCGGTCCGCCCGCCGCCGAACACCTCCTCGACGAGCCTCCGCGTCGCCTCCTGGAACGTCTGCGCCAGGGACAGCTCGGCGTCGTCCACATAGGTCAGCGAGGCGGTCAGGATCCTGCCGCCGTCGGCCGTGGCGTACATCAGCGCCGCCGAGCCCGCGATACCGCCGTTGTGGTGGAAGAGGGTGCCGCCGTCCGTCTCCTGGACGAACACCCCCAGGCCGTAGCCGACCTTCGCCTCCGGCGTGCGCATCTCGGCCAACAGCTCGGTCGGCAGGAGCCTGCCGCCCATCAGCGCGGAGAAGTACGTCTGCAGGTCCCGGGTGGTCGAGATCATGTCACCGCCGCTGGAGATCCAGGAGGGGTTCTGCCGGGTGACGTCCACCGTCTTCTCCCCGCCGTCCTCCTCGTACCGGTAGTAGGCGTGGGCGTGCGGCTCGGGGACCTCCGTCCCGGTGGTCGGCACCACGGTGCCGGTCATTCCCAGCGGCCCCAGGAACAGCCGGTGCATCTCCTCGGCGAGCGAGCGGCCGGTAACCCGTTCGATCAGCAGCCTGGCCAGTACGTAGTTGGTGTTGGCGTAGCTCCAGTCCGTCCCCGGCTCGAACCGGGACGGCTTGGACAGCGCCAGCCTCACCAGCTCCTGCGGCGGGTAGGTCCGGAACCGGTCCTCCACCCACTCCCGGCCCGCCCAGACGACCCCCGGCGCGAACGTCCCGTCCTCGTAGAGCTCGCCGGTGTGGTTGAAGATCCCGCTGGTGTGCTGGAGCAGCATCCGCACCGTGATTCGCCGGTCCAGCCCGAACTCGGACAGGTGGTCGGCCACCTGGTCCTCCAGTCCGATCCTGCCCTCGGCCACCAGCATGAGCACCGTGGTCGCGACGAAGTTCTTGGTGGCGCTGCCGATCCGGAAGTGCCCGTCGACCGGCGGCCGCTCCGGCTCGCCCAGCCTGCGCGCCCCGGCGCTGCCGACCCACTCGCCGTGCTCGTCGTGCACGCGCAGCTGCATCCCGACGAAACCGGAGTCGACGATCTCCCGCATGGTCTTGTGCAGTTCCGGGCGGTCCTGCCCGGTGGGGGTGAGGGACATGGTGGTGTGCTCCTTCGAAGCGGTGACGCGGTCGGGGTGTGGGGGAGGGGATGCCGCCGGGGTGGTGGCGCGGAGGTCGGGTCCGGTGGTGCCGTTGGCCTTGAGGGCGTTCGGCGCTTTTCCTTCCTCAGGTGCGGCGCTGGTACGGCCCGATGTTTCTGATGATGGAAAAGCTACGTTGCGTTCATGGTTGTGGCAATAGAAATTCCATGCGGGATCCCCGTATGCGCAGGTAAACGCCGGGAAATTGTTGCAATGGTTTGGAATCTAATGCAACGGACTCCACCAGTGCGTTGCAATGGCTGGAAATCGAACGCTATGGTCGTCCGTCCCCGGCGATCACGGCGAGGCGGTGCGCGACGGGGGCCGGCGCGCCGTGGCGGGGCGGCCCCCGTCGCGGTCGTCGGCTCCGCTGGTACGCGCGCGGCCGATCACCCCGGTCTTCGCTGGCGCCGCCCGCGCCTCGACGCGGCTGGGGGCCGTCCCCCCGCCCCTCCCGGCTCCGCCGTGGGCGCGGTCACGACCCGAGGCGCCGGGAGGGCGTGCGCCAGGAGCAGGTGAAGAACGCCGGCGACGTCTCCGGATCCTCGAAGTTCCCGATGCGCTGCCCCTGGAGGAGCTGGAGCGCGGGGAACCTGCCCTTCTCGAACAGGAGGATGTTCAGCGAACCGCCGTACTTGAAACACCCGATCTCCTCCCCCTTGTCCACGTCGACGGGGTCCTCGCGAGTCACCTTGGCGAATTTCTGCCTGAACTCGACGGAGGCGATCGAGTTCAGGCCGACGGGGACCATTCCGACGAGACCGTTGCCGTTCCCGCCCGTGGCGATAACGAGATAGCCCCGGCGGAAATGCTCGAACATGCTGTAGTCGTACCCGTATCCGATGTTGCCCTTGTTGAGCATCTCGGGGAAATTGCGCATTCCGTAGTAGACTCCGCCGACGTCGTCGCGTGATTCCACCACGCGCCCCGCGACGGGGGAGTGGTACCGGTGGTACGACTTGGGCAGCAGGAAGCAGGACACCGCCGTGCCGCCGACGAACCTGCTGGCGTAGTCGGATCCGTCGAGCAGCTGCCTGACGTTCATGGTGACCGTCTTGACCGGGATCCGCGTCTCCTCGGTCAGTTCGCCGACGATCATGTTGACGACGCAGTCGGCCGGAGCGACCACCACGGACCCGTCACCGGGCGCGTCGACCGGCCGCTTTCCCCGTTTGACCCCGCGGACGAAGAACTCGTTGAAGTTCCTGTAGCCGCCGGCCGGGACGACGTAGTCGTCCATCCGCGGCCCGAGTTCCCTCATCCACTCGTCCACCAGGCCGAGGGATGCCTCGGAGTCCATGTAGCGCCCCTGCAACTCCGTGAAGAGCGCGGTCATCCGGCATCCGGGGCCGGAGGTGAGGAAGACCATGCCGTAGTCGTTCTCGTAGCTGATCCAGCTGAACTTCTCGATGTAGTCCAGCCCGTTGGAGACACCCGGCCGCCACCTCTCCCACTCGCGGAAGAAGTCGCACAGGTCGTTGATCGTCCTTCCGCGCCAGTCGTGGCGGACCTCCTCCGGTGCGTCTTCGGGGACCGGCCGCACGTGCCTGATCGCGGCGTCGTACATGGTGGCGAAGCCCCCGAAATCCTCCCTGTACCAGCTCTCGATCAGTGCGACGAATTCGTCGATGTCCTGGATCTGGTCCTGCGGCAATGTTCCCCCTCTGTCGCGTCTGCCGGGCTTGCTCGGCTTCGGCGCGATGGTCGGCGATCAACCGTTGGGCGCGTTTCCGCCGGATGTGGAAAACGGTGGAGCGGGCGCGGCTCCCGTTCGAAGGGCCGACCCCGCCCGCGATGCGGTGCGTATGCGCGACATCGAGGATTCCCGGGGTTCGCGGGGCCGTAACCCCGGGGCGCCTTTCTGCTTTTTCCACGGCAGGATTGGTGATCGCTATTCCTTTTTGGGGCGGCGGTGCGAGGGATTTGTCCGTGTGCTTTCGGCTGGGCTCCGTCCGGGTTTCCCGCATGTCCGCGTGGGGGGTCTCCGCGCCGGGTGGCACGGTGCGCGCTGAACGCGCCCTGCTCACCGGGCCGCGCGCCGCGCCCCCGCCACGGTGACCACGGACGGGACCGCGCCGTCCGGTCTGACGGGGGGCTAGGGTCGTCCCCCGGAGGTGGTCCGCCGTGGACATGGACTGGGACGGATTCGAGGCCGACCTCACCACGGAACTGGAGGGCTTCGCGCGCTCCTGCCTGGCGCGGGGCGGTCGCGTCTACGCGGTGGCGGTGTACCTGTTCTACGCCGAGACCTGCGGCCGGATCATGCTTCCCGTCTTCGCCGCCGCCACCGAGGAGTGGTTCGAGGAGCACCTGGCCGCCGACCGGCGGCAGCGGGAACACCCGCCGAGCCCGGAGCGGGACCTGCGCTGGGACCCCGCGGACTGGCCCCACCAGCACTTCGACGCGGACTGGTCCGACCCCGGGGCCTTCTGGACCTGGAGCAGGGCCCTGACCGAGGCCGCCTCCGGCGACGGGGCCTGGGACGGCGGCCCCGAGGAGGGCGAGGAGTGCGACGAGGAGCACTGGGAGCGGGTCCACGACCGCTACACCGACGTCGTCGCGCGGGCCTGCCGCGGGGTGGCCGCGACGCTGCGCCGTGAGCGGACCGCGCCCGACGGCCTCGTCGTGGTCGCCCTGGACGAGGGGGAGGAACTCGTGCCGCGCACGCTCACCGCCCCCGAGATCCGCCGACACTTCCCCCACCTGGACGCCGACCACAGCTGAGGCCGGGGGCGGGCCCGCCCGGGGCGTGGACGCCCAAGCCCGGCCGTACACTACGGGGCCGGGGCGGACGCCCCGTTCCGCACTCCTGGGAAGGCAGCACCGACCATGGCCGGTTTCTTCGAACGTCTCCTCGGCCCCGAGCCCGTGAGAAGGCCGATCGACCAGGGCACGGTCGACGCGGCGCAGGCCCTCGTGCGGGCGGGCCGCAAGGTCGAGGCCATCAAGCTCGTGCGCGAGCGCACCGGCGCGGGACTGGCCGAGGCCAAGCACGTCGTCGACGCCGTCGAGCAGGGCCACCGGATCCCGGTCGAGCCCACGCCCGGTCAGAGCCTCGCCGACCGGGCACGGGAGCTGCTCGCCCAGGACCGCGCGGCCGACGCCGTCACCACGGTCTCCCGCGAGACCGGGATGACCGAGGCCGAGGCCTCCCGCTTCGTCGACTGCCTCGACCGCTGACCCCGGGGGCGGCGGGGCGG
>NZ_QPFC01001159.1:0-2289 GCF_003427465.1 Nocardiopsis sp. TNDT3
CCGCGGGGGCGGTGTGCGGGCGTGTGCGGGGGAGTGCGGCCGGGTCGGTGTGATCCGTGCCACTGAGCGCCCGGGTGTTCTCCCGGGGTCGCGTCGGAGTCGCGGTGCGGGCGTGGCATCGGTTGGCCGTAATGCGCCTCTTCGGTGACCGGGAGGCGGCGTGCCCGGTCCTTCCTCATCGAAAATTCACATCATGAAATGTCATGAATTCATGGTTTCTGTTCGCAGATATGTTCGTACTCGGGCGTGAGGGGTGCGGGCGTTTTTGGGGTCGTACACCCTGTTCGTGGGCTTGTGGCGTGGTCGAGAAGTGCCTTTCGTCGGGATGTGTGACCCCGGGTCCGGTGGAGGCGGCACGGATATGGGACAGGGACCCCTCGGGCGCTTCCGAGAAAAATTCTCGTTTCCCTGCGAAGCCCGAATGGGTGCTCCTAGGGTGATCAGCGGTTTACGGAGAAAGCTGGCCTGTGCGCCGACGTGCCCGGGTCACGCCATGTATCCGAATACGCGCAACCTTTCCCGGCGCGCTCCCGCCCGCGGGGCCACCTCCCCCGGCCCCGCGGGACGGGCGCGCCACCACCATGAGGAGAGACACGGCGGATGTCGATCGACTCGGCTCCTGAGGTCCGGAGCAGCAAGCAGCAGAGCCTGGGTACCGCGGCCGCGCGGAACCTGGCGACCACCACCAAGTCCACGCCGCAGATGCAGGGCATCAGTTCCCGCTGGCTGACCCGGATGCTCCCGTGGGTGCACACCGACGGCGGCGCCTACCGGGTCAACCGGCGGCTGACCTACACCGTCGGCGACGGGCGGATCGAGTTCGAGCAGACCGGCGCCCGGGTCCGGGTCATCCCCCACGAACTCGGCGAGCTGGCCCTGCTGCGCGGCTTCGACGACGAGGAGGTGCTGGCGGCCCTGGCCAACCGCTTCGTCCAGCGCGACTTCGAGAACGGCCAGGTCCTGGTGGAGGAGGGCACGGCGGCCGACAGCCTGTTCCTGCTGGCGCACGGGCGCGTGCACAAGACCGGCACCGGCCCCTACGGCGAGGCCGTCCGGCTGGGCGTGCTGGCCGACGGCGACAGGTTCGGCGACCAGCACCTGCTCGGCACCGAACCGGCGTGGGAGTACACCGTCAAGGCCGCGACGGCGGGCACGCTGCTGGAGCTGCCCCGCCGCGACTTCATCGCGATCCTGGACGACTCGCCCGCCCTCCAGGCCCACGTCCAGCAGTACCTGTCCCTGCCCGGCGAGCGGCAGAACAAGCACGGCGAGGCCGAGATCGCCCTGTCCTCGGGCCACGTCGGCGAGGCCGAGCTGCCCAGCACCTTCGTGGACTACGAGCTCAGGCCGCGCGAGTACGAGCTGAGCGTGGCCCAGACCGTGCTGCGGGTGCACAGCCGGGTCGCCGACCTCTACAACAAGCCGATGAACCAGACCGAGCAGCAGCTGCGGCTGACCATCCAGGCCCTGCGCGAGCGCCAGGAGCACGAACTGGTCAACAACCGCGAGTTCGGCCTGCTCCACAACGCCGAGTTCAAGCAGCGCATCCAGACCCACTCGGGGCCGCCCACCCCCGACGACCTGGACGACCTGCTGAGCATGCGCCGCAACACCCAGTACATGTTCGCCCACCCCCGCGCCATCGCCGCCTTCGGCAAGGAGTGCAACAGCCGGGGCCTGAACATCGGCACCGTCGAGGTCAACGGCCACCACCTGCCCGCCTGGCGCGGGGTGCCCCTCCTGCCCTGCGGCAAGATCCCGGTCACCGAGCACCAGACCTCCTCGATCATCGCGGTCCGCACCGGCGAGGACAACGAGGGCGTCATCGGCCTGTACCAGACCGGCCTGCCCGACGAGGTCGAGCCCGGCCTCAACGCGCGCTTCATGGGCATCGACGACAAGGCCGTCATCTCCTACCTCGTCAGCACCTACTACTCCGCCGCGGTGCTCGTCCCCGACGCCATCGGGATCCTGGAGAACGCCGAGGTCCACCCGCGTGGCTGAGCACCCGACACCGTCAGGGAAGGAGGTCTAGACGGTGCCACCGCTGCCCAGGATGTCCGCCTCCGCCGCCTCTCCCGAGGTGGCGGCCCTGGTGGACCGCCTGCTCCGTGATTCGCGGCGCCCCGGGAGACCGGACCTGCTGGCGCCCCCGGCCGCCCCGCGGACGCCTCCCGCGCCCCGGCTGCCCGTGGGGTCCCGCCAGGTGGGCACGTCGGCGCTGCGGCTCCGGCTGCCCGACTCCCACGTCGCCGACCAGAGCCCCGGCGCCCTCGCCGTGCGCACCGG
>NZ_QPFC01001160.1:0-4960 GCF_003427465.1 Nocardiopsis sp. TNDT3
GTCCGGGCCGGGGGCCCGGACGGCTCACGTCCCCTACGGCTCACGCCCCGGGCAACTCACGTCCCGAGCGGCTCACGGCCGTGACAGCCCGGGTGACCCGCGTTCCGAGCGGCCCGCCTCCCGGGCGACCCGCGCCCCGGACGCCTCAGCCCACGTAGCGCCGCGCCCGGGACTCCCTGCGGGGCGCCTCCAGAGTGCGCAGCCCGCGCTCCACACCCGGCGGGACCGGCGCGCGTTCCCTCAGCACCCAGGGCAGCCCCCCGAGCGCCTCGGCGACGGCCATCGCGCTCGACAGGTCGCGCGGCACCGACCGCAGCACCGACCACGTGTGCCGCCACGCCCCGTCCACCGGGCGCCGCAGCCACGCGGTCCACAGGGTGTTGCGGATGCCCAGGCGCCGCCGCCGGGTGGGGTCGCGCACCGGCGAGGCGGCGTGGTGGGCGACCGTGTCCTCGTCCCAGCACATCCACCACCCGGCGGCGGCCAGGTCCAGCGCCAGCAGCTCCTCCTCCCCGCCCATCCACAGGCGCCGGGAGAAGCCCCCCGTCTGCCAGAAGGCGCGGACGCGGAACACGGTGACCCCGGCGAGCACCCCGAGCAGGGCGGGACCCGGCAGCCAGTCCGGCCCGGGCACCGGCGAGTCGCGCAGCTCCGGGGTGAGGGGGTCCTCCCCGCCCCCGGGCTCCACGATCAGCCGCGCCGTCACCGAACCCAGCCCGGGATGGGCGTCCAACAGGTCGGCGGCCCGCTCCAGGGAGCCCGGTTCCCACCAGGTGTCGTCGTCGCAGAAGGCGACGTAGGGCGTGTCCAGGGCCTCCACCCCGACGTTGCGGCCCACCGAGCCCAGGTTGGCCCCCGCCCGGACGAGCCGCACCCACCGGTGGCGTTCGGCGACGGCCGCGGCCGTGCCGTCGCGCGAGGCGTTGTCCACGACGACGGTCGGCGGCGGCCCCGGCAGGTCCGCCAGCCGGTCCAGGGTGCGCAGCAGTTCCTCCCGGCGGTCGCGGGTGATGACCACGACGCCCACGCGCGCGCTCCGGTTCATGCCTCCTCCAACAGGGCCAGGTCCCGTTCCACGTGCGCGGGCACCGGACGGCGCCGGGCCAGCACCGCGGGCAGGACCCGCAGCGCCCCGGTCAGGGCGCCGCGCGAGACGGGGTCGCGCAGCGAGCGCCCGGCCAGCCGGGCCGTGCGCGCCAGGGCCAGGCCGGGGCGGCGGCGCAGCCAGACCGTCAGCAGGGCGTTGCGCTCCTCCAGCGTGCGCCGCCACAGGCCGGGCGGACGCGCCGAGGACGGGTGGTGGTGCACGCGCACGTGCTCCAGGTGGCACAGCTCCCATCCCGAGGCCGCCAGGTCCTGGGCCAGGAGTGCCTCCTCCCCGGCGAAGAACAGCAGGTGGCTGAAGCCGCCCGCCTCCGTGAACGCCGCGCGCCGCACCACGGCGGCGCAGGCCAGGAACCCGAGGATCCGCGGGCCGGGCAGGCCGTCGCCGTCCGGGAGCGGGCTGTGGGCCAGCGCCCCGTTGAGCGGGTCGGGACGCCCCTCCTCGCCGACGAACACCGACGCGGCGACCAGCCCCAGGCGCGGGTGGGCGTCCAGGGCGTCGGCCGCCGCCTCCAGCGCCCCCGGCGCCCACCAGGAGTCGTCGTCGCAGAAGGCGACGTAGGGCGTCCGGGCGCGCGCCACCCCGGTGTTGCGGGCGACGCAGCCGGTGTTGCGGTCCTGGCGCACGAGTTCGACGTCGGGGAACCCCTCGCGCACGGCCTCGGCGGTGCCGTCGGTGGAGGCGTTGTCCACGACCACCACGGGCGGGCGGGGCTCCAGCAGTTCCAGGTGCCCGAGCGTGCGCAGCAGCTCCTCGCGCCGGTCGCGGGTGGCCACCACCACGGTGACCCGTGAGCGCTCCGGATTCCCCACGCTGGCCCTCTCTCCCCTCTCGTGTCCCGATCCGCGCCTTCGCCGCGGTTCCGTACTCGTGGCGGGGTCCGGCGCTCCGGACTCGCCACGAGTACGAGGGCACCGCGGACCGGGACCTCTGGCGTCACACCGGTACCGTTTCCGGTCCGGCCCTCAGTTGGCGGGCGCGGTCCCCTCGGGCAGGTCCTCGTAGCGGTCGCGCTGGTCCACGAAGTAGGCGACGGTACGGCGCAGCCCCTCGTCCAGGCGGACGCGCGGCCTCCAGCCCAGGGCCTGCTCGGCCAGGCGGATGTCGGGGCGCCGGAAGTGCGGGTCGTCCTCGGGGCGTTCGACGAAGGTGATCTCCGACCGGGTCCCGGTGACGCCGAGGACGACGCGTGCCAGGTTCAGCACGGACAGCTCCTCGTCGCTGCCGATGTTGACCGGCCCCGTCGTCTCGCTGTCGGCCAGGGCGATCAGGCCCCGCACGGTGTCGTCCACGTAGCACAGCGACCGCGTCTGGTGGCCGTCGCCCGCCACCGTCAGCGGCCTGCCCTCCAGCGCCTGGTTGACGAAGGTGGGCACCATGCGGCCGTCGTCGGCGCGCATGCGCGGCCCGTAGCAGTTGAAGATGCGGGCGATGCCCACGTCGGCCCCGCGGGCGCGGTGGTGGGCCATGGTCAGCGACTCGGCGTAGCGCTTGGCCTCGTCGTAGACGCTGCGCGGGCCGACCGGGTTGACGTTGCCCCAGTAGGTCTCGCGCTGCGGGTACTCCAGCGGGTCGCCGTACACCTCGCTGGTGGAGGCCAGGACCAGGCGGGCGCCGTGGCGCTCGGCGCACTCCAGCGCGTTGCGGGTGCCCAGGCTGCCCACCTCCAGCGTCTCCACCGGCAGGCGCAGGTAGTCCGGCGGGGACGCGGCCGAGGCCAGGTGGAACACCGTGTCCACGGGTTCCTCCAGCGTGAACGGTTCGGTGAGGTCGGCCTCCATCAGCTCGAACCAGGGGTGCCCGGCCAGGTGCGCCACGTTCTGCGCCCGGCCGGTGGCGAAGTTGTCCAGGCACACCACGCGTGTGCCCCTCTCCAGCAGCCGTTCGCACAGATGGGAGCCGAGAAACCCGGCGCCACCGGTGACCAGGGCCCTACCTCTCGACGCGTGCTCGCGCATCGTCGCCCACCTCCTCGGATGGTCTCACCGCTTACCTGGGTGCTGTTCTGTGGCCCCTGGGGCCTGTCTTGTGAACGGAGTCTTGGCGTGAGGGGGGTGGTTCGGGCGCCCACGGGGTTCTGGAGGTGCCGCAGGTGAGACCGCGAGGAACGAGCCGTCTCACCGGAGACACCGAAGGTTCCCGTGCTTCGGGCGCCCGAACGCGGGCCGAAGCGAAGCGGAGGCCCCGAAAGACACCGGTCAGGGCCAGGACGTCTCCTGCGAGGGGCAGATCACCATCTCGCGCACCTCGCAGCCGGGCGGCTGGCTCAGCGCGAACACCACCGCGCGGGCCACGTCCTCGGGCGCGTTGAGCTTGGCGTCCGGTCCCGGCTTGTACTGGTCGGGGCGGTCGTCGAAGAAGGAGGTGCTCATGCCCCCGGGGACCAGGAGCGTCACCCCGACCTGTCCGGCGAGTTCGGCGGCCAGCGCCCGGGTGAAGCCCACGACCCCGAACTTGGAGGCGCAGTAGGCCGTGGCGTCGCTGAGCGCGCGCAGGCCGAGCGTGGAGGCGCAGTTGACCACCGTGCCCCGGGAGGCGCGCAGGTGCGGCAGGGCGGCGCGGGTCACGGCGGCGGTGCCGATGAGGTTGACCTGGATGACCCGCTCCCAGTCCTCGGCGGACACGTCGGTGAGCGTGCCGCAGGCGTCGGTCCCGCCCGCGTTGACCAGGGCGTCGATGCGGCCGTGCTGGACGCTGACCTGCTGTACGGCGCGCTCGACCGCCTCGCGGTCGGCCAGGTCCACCTGGTGGAAGGACAGGTCGTTGCCGGGGTGCTGCCGGTCCAGGATGATCGGGTGGCCGCCCCCGTCGGCCACGGCCCGCGCGGTGGCCGCTCCCAGGCCCGAGGACCCTCCGGTGATCAGCGTGTTTCCGAGTGGACGCATCTGTCTCCCTCGTTCTCCGTCGTCGTTCGTCGCTGTCCGTCGTTCGTTTCCGACTTCCCGGGCTCCGGGGCCGGGGCGTCCGGTCCCGGGGCCCTCAGCGGGCGGGTACCCCGTCGCGGCCCCGGCCGCGGATGCGGGTGAACAGCCCGGTCGTGGAGTGGCCGGGCACGAGGGGCACGGTGACCACCTCTCCCCCGGCCCTCCGCACGACGGGCGTCTCGGGCAGGTCCTCCACCTCGTAGTCGCCGCCCTTGACCCACACGTCGGGCCGCAGCTCCTCCAGGGCGCGCACGGGCGTGTCCTCGTCGAAGACGACCACCTCGTCCACGCAGTCGAGCGCGCCCAGCACGCGGGCGCGGTCCTGTTCGGCGACCACCGGACGGCCGCTGCCCTTGAGCGCGCGCACGGAGGCGTCGCTGTTGAGCAGGACCACGAGGCGGTCGCCCAGGGTGCGGGCGCGGCGCAGCAGGTCGACGTGGCCCGCGTGCAGGACGTCGAAGCAGCCGCCGGTCGCCACGACCCTCTCCGCCCGGCCGCCCTCGCCCGCGCGGGGGCCGGGCACCGCGGCGGCGCGCGCCCGCCCGGCGGCGGTGCTCGGGGCGGCGTAGGCCGAGGCCCCGCCCCCGGCGACGAAGGCCGAGGCGGAGGCGACCCCGCGTCGGACGGCGTCGCGTACGTCGTCGCCGTCGGCGAGCGCCGTGGCGCAGGCGGCGGCGAAGGCGTCCCCGGCGCCGCAGGTGTCGGTCGGCGCGTCGACGGGTGTGCCCGGCAGGAGGGCGCACCCGCCCCCGGCGTCCGACCAGGCGGCGCCGCGCGCGCCGAGGGTGACGGCCACCGAGTGCACGTCCCACGCCCCGGCCAGCTCACCGGCCCGGCGCAGGGCCCGCTCGCCGGTCCCCCCGGCGACCCCGGCCTCGGCGGCGTTGGGCGTGGCCAGGCGGGTTCCGGGCACGGGGTCGGCGCCGCGCGG
>NZ_QPFC01001161.1:0-3993 GCF_003427465.1 Nocardiopsis sp. TNDT3
CCGGTCGTCGACAGCGGTTAACCTCCACACGTGCCACCGGTAATGCGACCTGAACACACGCCACTTCGTCCACTGTCCGCCCTCGCAGCGCTGCTCGGGCCGGACGCCTCCCTCCTGCGCCCGGACCTGGGCGCGGACCGACCCCCCGAGGTGCCGGACAGGGAGGTGCACGTCCGCGGCATCACCCACGACTCCCGCCAGGTGGGGCCCGGAGACCTGTACGCCGCCCTGCCCGGGACCCGCGCGCACGGCGCCGACTTCGCCGGGCAGGCCGCCGAGGCGGGCGCCGCCGCCGTCCTCACCGACGGGGACGGGGCCGAGCGGGCCGCCGCCACCGGGCTGCCCGTCATCGTGGTCCCCGACGTGCGCGCCGTGCTGGGCACGGCGGCCTCGTGGGTCTTCAAGGACCCGGCGCAGGACCTGCTGCTGATCGGCACCACCGGCACCAGCGGCAAGACCACCGTCACGTACCTGGTCGAGTCGGGCCTGCGCCACGCCGGAATGCGCACCGGCCTCGTCGGCACCGTGGAGATGCGCGTGGGCGACGAACGCGTCGTCTCCTCGCTCACCACGCCCGAGGCCACCGACCTGCACGGCCTGTTCGCCCTCATGCGCGAACGCGGCGTCTCCGCCGCCGCCATGGAGGTCTCCAGCCACGCCCTGGCCCTGAGCCGGGTCGGTGGCACCCGCTACGACGTCGCGGTCTTCACCAACCTGTCCCAGGACCACCTGGACTTCCACTCCGACCTGCGCGACTACTTCGACGCCAAGGCCCGCCTGTTCACCCCCGAGTACTGCGACATCGCGGTGGTCAACGCCGACGACCGCTTCGGCCGCGCGCTCGTGGACATGGTGCAGGCCGACGGCCGCGTCCCCGTCACCACCTTCGCCGTGGACGGCTACACCGACGCCGACCCCGCCACCGCCATGGAGGCCGACTGGCGGGCCGTGGACGTGCGTCTGGGCGCCATGGGGAGCGCCTTCCGCATCGTGGGCCCCGGCGGCATGGAGGCCAACGCCTCCGTCGCCCTGCCCGGACCCTTCAACGTCTCCAACGCGATGGCCGCCATCGTCGGTCTGGTCGAGGCGGGGCTGCCGCTGGAGACCGCGATCGCGGGTGTGGCCGCCGCCCCGGGCGTGCCCGGGCGCATGGAGCCGGTCGTGGCCAACGCCGTGCCCCACGCCTTCCAGGACTTCACCGCGCTCGTGGACTACTCGCACAAGCCCGGCGCCATCGAGGCCGTCCTGACCGCCCTGCGCGCCACCACCGAGGGCGGGCTGACCATGGTGGTCGGCTGCGGAGGCGACCGCGACCGCGCCAAACGCCCGCTCATGGGCGAAGCCGCCGCGCGCCTGTCCGACCAGCTGGTCATCACCAACGACAACCCGCGCACCGAGGACCCCGTGAGCATCGCCGCGTCGATGCTCGAAGGGGTCGCCAAGGTGCCCGAGGAGCACCGCGCCCGGGTCACCGTGGAGTTCGACCGGGCCGAGGCCATCCGCCTGGCCGTCGAGCGCGCCCGTCCCGGCGATGTGGTGGTTGTCGCCGGGAAGGGTCACGAGACCGGTCAGTACGTCAAGGGTGAGGTGCTGCCCTTCGACGACCGCGAGGTGCTGCGCGCGGCCATCGAGGACCACCTCGGCATGAGCGCCCGCGAGCGGCTGGGGGTCGCCCTCCAGGACATCCACCGGGTTCCTGACCAGGGCTGACACCCCGACACTCCCGGAGTGCGAACCGTCTGGACGAGGGGGCGCGGGCCGTGCCCGCGCCCCCTCGGCGTCCGCGCCGGAGGGCCTGCGAGCGCTTCCGGGCAGGTGCGGGCCGACGGTCACGAAGTGGCGCATATTGCCGCCAGTGGGGGCCCGGCGGGATTCCGGACGCCCGAAGATGTTCTAAGGTAGGTCCGGCAATCGCAGCCCGACACGTGACGCCCCCGGCGGCGACCACGACGCGGCCCATGCCGACACCGTGGTGAGGCCCGGCGCGGCAACGCGCGGCATCCGCGGTGCCATCCCCTGACCTGAGACTCCGGCCGGGTGGCCAGCCGCCCCTGTGGCGTCGTGGACCGGGCCTGACATGAGGAGTGGATTTGATCGCGCTCACGCTCGATCGGATCGCTGAGATCACCCAAACCGCCATCGGCGGATCAGCGCGCCCCGAAGCCGTCGTCGACGGCCCCGTCGTCATCGATTCGCGGCAGGCAGTGCCCGGCGCGCTCTTCGTCGCCCTGGGCGGCGAACGCGTGGACGGACACGACTTCGCGGCCTCCGCGGTCGCGGACGGAGCGGCGGCGGCCCTGGTCTCCCGACCCGTCGACGCCCCCCACCTGCTGGCGGAGGGCGGCGACGAGGGAGTCGTCGCGGCCCTGACGCGGCTGGCCCGGCACGTGGCACGAGAACTCAGCGATCCCCGCCGCGGAGCGGAGCGCGCCGAGGTCGTCGCGGTCACCGGATCCTCCGGCAAGACCACGACCAAGGACCTCATCGCGCAGGTCGTGGCCCGCATGGGCCCGACCGTCGCCCCGGCGGGCTCGTTCAACAACGAGATCGGCCACCCCCTCACCGTGCTGCGCGCCGACACCGGCACCCGCTACCTGGTCCTGGAAGCCGCCGCCCGGGGTATCGGGCACATCGCCCACCTGTGCGGGGTGGCCCCGCCCCGGATCGGCGTGGTCCTCAACGTCGGCAGCGCCCACATGGGGGAGTTCGGCGACCGCGACGCCATCGCCAAGGCCAAGGGCGAGCTGGTCGAGGCGCTCCCGCCGGGAGCCGCGGACAGGGGCGCGGGAGGCGTCGCCGTCCTCAACGCCGACGACCCGCGCGTGAACGCCATGGCCGCGCGCACCCGTGCGCGCGTGGTCACCTACGGACTGGGGGAGGACGCCACCGTGCGCGCCACGGACGTGGTCATGCGCGAGACGGGCGCCCCCTCCTTCACCCTCCACCTGGCCGGGCGCACCGCCCGGGTGGAACTGGCCCTCGTCGGCGCCCACCAGGTCCACAACGCGCTGGCCGCCGCCGCGGTCGCCGACGAACTGGGCATGGGCGTGGACGAGATCGCCGAGGCGCTCGGCGCCGCCACACCGGTCAGCCGGTGGCGCATGGAGGTCACCGAGCACGCCGGCGCCACCCTCGTCAACGACGCCTACAACGCCAACCCCGAGTCCATGCGGGCGGCGCTGACCACCCTGGGCGCCCTCGCCCGGGACCGCCGCTCCATCGCCGTCCTGGCCCACATGGCCGAGCTCGGCGAGGGCGGCGGGGTCGAGCACGAGAGGATCGGTGAGCTCGCGGCCCGCACGGGCGTGGCCCACCTGGTCGTGGTCGGTGAGGCGGCCGAGGGCATCGCCGTCGGCGCCGAGGGCGCCGCGCGGCAGGGACTGTGGCAGGGCGAGTGCGTCCGCGTGGCGGACGTTCACGAGGCCGCCGCGGCCGTGCGCGCGCGGATGCGCACAGGAGACGTCGTCATTGTGAAGGGATCACGCGTGGCAGGGCTCGAAAGGGTTATCGACCTCATCACGGAGGGTGACGCCCAGTGATCGGCATCACTCTGGCGGCGGCCCTCGCGCTCGTCGTCTCCATGGGGCTCATGCCCCCGCTGATCAAGCTCCTGTACCGGTTCAAGTTCGGCCAGGAGGTCCGCGACGACGGACCCGAGGGCCACAAGACCAAGCAGGGCACGCCCACCATGGGCGGTATCGTCATCATCCTCGGCGCCGTCGTGGGCTACTTCGGCTCCCACGTGGTGCTCCTGATCGTGCAGCCCAGCGCCAGCGGGCCCACCGCGTCGGGCCTGCTGGTGATGTTCCTGTTCGTCGGGATGGGCTGCGTCGGCTTCCTCGACGACTTCATCAAGATCTACAAGCGCCGCAGCCTGGGCCTGCGCAGCGGCGCGAAGATGGTCGGCCAGGCCATCGTCGGCGTGGGCTTCGCCTACGGCGTCACCCTCTTCCCCAACGGCTACGGCTACACCCCCGCCGCCCCCAGCATCTC
>NZ_QPFC01001162.1:0-5199 GCF_003427465.1 Nocardiopsis sp. TNDT3
GCCACCGTGGTGCTGGCGGTCGCGCTGTGGGGCTGGGCCAGCGCCGTGGGCGGCCCCTCGACGATGATCGGCTCCGGGCCCGACGAGGCCGAGCGCGGTCCGCTGGTCCCGCAGGTGGAGACCGACGCGACCAGCGCGGACACCAAACCGGAGGCCGGACCGACCGTGGAGCCCCCGGCCGCGCCGACGGAGTCCGCCGAACCCGGGGCCGGGACGGAGCCGCGGCAGGAGGACGGCGGCGGCAGCGGGCACCAGGCCCCCGACCCGGCTCCGGAGCGGACCACGCCCGCACCGCCCGCGCAGGAGCCGAGCCCGCCCCCCGGAGGCGAGGGCCCCGACGGCGGTCCGGACGCGCCCGAGGGGGAGGAACCCGGAGACGACGACGCCCCCGGCGGCCCGCCCGAGGAGGACGGGGACGACGACGGGGGCGGTACAGGTCTGCTCGACGGGCTGTTGGGGCTGCTCTTCGGCGGTGGCTGACGCCGGTCCCCCGCCGGCGCGGGGGGAGGGTGAGCGGGTCAGAACGGGGCGAGCAGGCGCTCGGCCGCCGTCTGGAGCCGCCGCTCCACCTCGTCCACGTCGCGGCGCCCCTTGAGGACCTCCACCAGCTCGAAGATCCACACGCTGGTCAACGAGCCCGCCAGGACGTAGCCGGTGCTGTCGCGGTCCACCTCGGCGCCGCCCTCCTCCTCGGCTCCCTCCAGGTTGCCGGTGGCCACCCGCCACACCAGGTCGGAGATGCGCACGTCGAGCTCGATCTTGACCTCGGCCATGATGAGCGAGCGCACCAGCGCGTCGGCCAGCTCCGGCTCGCGCATCAGCCCGCGCGTGGCCCGCAGCAGGACGTCGACCGCGCGTTCGGCGGGGGTGTCGGCGGTGGGCGGGCGGCGGACGATACCGCCCTCCAACAGGTCCAGCTCCTCGGTGACCACGGCCACCACCAGGTCCATCTTGGAGGGGAAGTACCGGTAGAGCGTGCCGAGGGCGACCCCCGCGCGCTCGGCCACCGAACGCATCTGCATGGCCTCGACACCACCGCGCACGGCCAGCGCGGCCGCGGTCTGCACGATGCGCCTGCGGCGCTGGGTCTGACTTCGTGACATCGTCCCACTCGCCGCCCGCACCGCCACAGGATCTCCCCTTCGTCGTCAGCCCGCGCGCTGCCCGCTCGCCGCGGCACTGATGCCCGTCGCCGACGCCCACCCGGAGGCGGCGGCTGTTACGAGAACACGTTATCCAACGGATTCCCCCGAAGACGGTCGGCCAAGCCCATGATCCTCACCTCATCGCCCGACGTAGCAGTAGCAATACGAAAAGAGGACCGGGGTTTTCGGATCGCCTGACAGGCTTTGTAGAATTTGTTCTCATTTGTGTACCGCGCATGAACACCACCCCTCCCCCGGCCGTCCGGGCGCCCGCCGCGCCGAACGCGGCGACGCGCCCCGCCGGAGCGCCACCGCAGGGCACCCGACATAGGATCCCTTACCAACCGGCCCGACGCCGGTCCGAACACAACTGCCGAGTAACATAGGCACGCGCACGCCTGTCACCGGCCGACGGCATCCGCGCCCACGGCGACCGGGCCCGCGACCCAACGAAGAGGTGGACTCTTGACCCAGTCGGGCACCACACCGAGCCCACGGCCCCGTGCCGAGCGCCCCCTGCGCGTCGCCCTGCTGTCCTACCGCAGCAAGCAGCACGTCGGCGGACAGGGCGTGTACGTCCGCCACCTCTCGCGCGAACTGGCCGCCCTGGGCCACGAGGTCACCGTCCTCTCCGGCCAGCCCTACCCCGTCCTGGACGAGGGCGTGACCCTGGAGAAGGTCCCCTCCCTGGACCTGTACAACGACGCCCACCCCTTCAAGGCCCCGCCCGTACGCGAGTGGCGCGACTGGATCGACGCCCTGGAGGTCGCCACCATGTGGACCGCCGGGTTCCCCGAGCCCCTCACCTTCTCCCTGCGCGCCAACCGCGAACTGCGCCGCCGCCTGGACGACTTCGACGTCGTCCACGACAACCAGACACTGGGCTGGGGACTGCTCGGCATCAGGTCCGCCGGGCTGCCGCTGGTCACCACCATCCACCACCCCATCAGCGTGGACCGCAGGATCGAACTGGCCGAGGCCCGGGGCCTGCACAGGCTCACCAAGCGCCGCTGGTACGGGTTCGTGGGCATGCAGGCCAGGGTCGCCCGCCGGCTCGACCCGATCCTGGTGCCCTCCCAGTCCTCCGCCGACGACATCGCCCGCGAGTTCGGCGTCGCCCCCTCCGCCATGGAGGTCACCCCGCTGGGCGTGGACACCCGCCACTTCCACCCGCGCCCCGCACTGGAGCGCGTACCGGGACGCATCGTGTGCACCGCCAGCGCCGACAGCCCCCTCAAGGGCGTGGCGGTCCTGCTGCGCGCCGCGGCCAAACTCGCCACCGAACGCGACATCACCCTGACCGTCGTCAGCAGACCCAAGCCCGGCGGCCCCACCGACCAGCTGGTGGACGAGCTGAGCCTGCGCGACCGCGTCGAGTTCGTCAGCGGCATCGACGACACCGCCCTGGCCGAACTCATCGCCAGCGCGCAGGTGGCGGTCGTCCCGTCCTTCTACGAGGGGTTCTCCCTGCCCGCGGTGGAGGCCATGGCCTGCGCCACGCCGCTGGTGGCCAGCCACGCCGGAGCGCTGCCCGAGGTCGTGGGCACCGACGGGGACGCCGGGCGCCTGGTGCCCCCGGGCGACCCCGAGGTGCTCGCCGAGGCGCTCGCCGCCCTGCTCGACGACGACGCCGAACGCGAGCGCATGGGCGCCGCCGCCTGGCGCCGGGTCCAGGAACGCTTCACGTGGAGAGCCGTCGCCGAGCTGACCGCGCGCCGCTACGCCTCCACCATCGACGCCGTGAGGGGCAACCGCCCCGTCGACGGCGACACGCGCCCCGGGCCCGCCGAGCCCGCGTCCCCGCCAGCACCCGAGCGGGCCCGCGCGAACGGCGCCTGACCGGCCCGAGCCGCGCGCCGCCCCGTCGGGCCACGCGGCGATCCACCGCCCCGCGTCCGCGGCCGCGGAGCCCCCAACCCAGATCCCCGAGCCAGATCCCCAGGGAGCCTCCACTGATCACCGTCGACTTCAACCTGTTCCCCGTCGGCCCGGGCGACCGCGTGCTCGACCTGGGCTGCGGCGGCGGCCGCCACGCCTTCGAGGTCTACCGACGCGGCGCCGACATCGTGGCCTTCGACCAGAACGTCGCCGACCTCGCCGAGGTCGAGACCATGTTCGCCGCGATGCGCCACGAGGGCGAGGCTCCCGAGGAGGCCAGGGCCGAGACCGTCAAGGGCGACGCCCTGGACATGCCCTTCGACGACGCCAGCTTCGACCGGGTGGTCGCGGCCGAGATCTTCGAGCACATCCCGCACGACACCGCCGCGATGGCCGAACTCTTCCGGGTGCTGCGGCCCGGCGGCATCGCCGCGGTGACCGTGCCCAGCTTCCTGCCCGAGCGCCTGTGCTGGGCCCTGTCGGAGGAGTACCACACCAACGAGGGCGGGCACATCCGCATCTACACGCGCGCCGAACTGGAGGCCAAGCTCAAGGACACCGGCTTCGAGATCGGCCCGCACCACCACGCGCACGCCCTGCACGCGCCCTACTGGTGGATCAAGTGCGCGGTGGGCACCGACCGGGACGACCACCCGCTCGCCAAGGCCTACCACGACATGCTGGTGTGGGACATGCTCAAGGCCCCCGCGGTGACCCGCGTCGCCGAGCGCCTGCTCAACCCGGTCATCGGCAAGAGTGTGGTCGTGTACGTGCGCAAACCGCACGACGCCTGATGTCCGTCACCCCCGCGCCCGCGCCCACCGCCGGACCGGCCCCTCACGACGCCCTGAGCCTGCCCGGCGTGCTCGACGCCGGGCAGCTGCACCGCTCGGCCTCCTACCTCGCGCGCTGTCAGGAGGACGGCGGGGCCATCCCGTGGTTCCCCGGCGGGCACACCGACGTGTGGGACCACGTGGAGTGCGCCATGGCCCTGACCGTGACCGGCCGCAGCGCGCCCGGACACGCCGAGGCGGCCCGACGCGCCTACCTGTGGCTGGCCGACAGCCGTGCGCCCGGGGGCGGGTGGCCCGCCAAGTTCCGCCAGGGCGTCCCGGTGACGCGGCTGCGCGAGGCCAACCACGCCGCCTACCCCGCCGTGGGCCTGTTCCACCACCTGCTCGTCACCGGCGACACCGCGTTCGCCGAGCGGATGTGGCCGGTGGTCGAGGAGGGACTGGAGTTCGTCCTGGCCCTGCGCGGCGAGCACGGCGAGATCCTGTGGGCCCGCTCGGAGAACGGCGCCCCCGGGGACCACGCCCTGCTGACGGTGTGCGCGAGCGTGCACCACGCGCTGCGCTGCGGCGCCGCCCTGGCCGCGCGCCTGGGCCGCTCCCGCCCCGCGTGGACGGCCGCCGCCGACCGCCTCGCGGTGCTCATCAACGGGCACGAGGACCTGTTCGCCGACCGCGGGCGCTTCTCGATGGACTGGTTCTACCCCGTCCTGGGCGGCGCCGTGCGCGGCGCCGCCGCCAAGGAGCGCATCGCCGAGCGCTGGGACCGCTTCGTGGTGCCCGGGCTGGGCGTGCGCTGCGTGAGCGACCAGCCGTGGGTGACCGCGGCGGAGACCTCGGAGCTGGTGCTGGCCCTGGCCGCCGTCGGCGACGTGGACGCGGGCGTGCGCCTCCTGCGGGACGTGCAGCACCTGCGCGACGCCGACGACGGCGCGTACTGGACGGGCTACCAGTTCGCCGAGCAGGTGCGCTGGCCGGTGGAGCGCAGCACGTGGACCTCGGCCGCCGTGATCCTGGCGGTGGACGCGCTCACCGGGACCACACCGGGCTCGCGGGTCTTCCTGCACACCTGGGACGGGGACCCCGCCGACTAGGCGGTGTTTTTGGACCGCCGCTTCGTCCCGCCCGTCGCCCGCCACCGCCCTCAGCGGACGCCTGCGGCGCGGTCCCGCTCGTGTCCGGGCGCCCTTCGATGCGGGCGCCTTCGGCGCCCAGGGCGGGTTCGCCCGTTCCTCACGAACCCGCCTCCGGCACCTCCAGAACCCCGTGGACGCCCGCCCCCGCGAACCGAGGTCGGTTCGGGCGGACAGGGCACGGTCCGCCGACCGGTGCGGATGCGTCGGAGGCCGGACACGAAGGACCCGACACACGGTGAGGGCCCCGCG
>NZ_QPFC01001163.1:0-8274 GCF_003427465.1 Nocardiopsis sp. TNDT3
TGCCCCCCGGTTCGGCTCCCCCGTCCGCCCAGCAGGCCTTCCAGGCCCCGCAGCAGCCCCCCGCCGCGCTCCCGGCGCCCGGCCGGGAGGAGCCCGTGTTCCCCCCGGACGCGATGGGCGCCACGCAGCACATCAGCCCCGTCCCCGCCTCGCCCGGCGGCCGTCCCCTGTTCCGGGACGAGGTCCCCGACGACGCCGGTGTGGACACCGCGCAGTTCGACGCCCAGGGGATCAACGACTACGACGACTACGACGGCTACAACAACGACGACGACTACCGGTACGGTGACGGCGGCGCGGACGCGCGCGCCCGCAAGCGCCGGATCATGATGATCGCCGGTTTCGCCGTGCTGCTGGTCCTGGCGGGCGGCGGGACGTTCTTCCTCGCCACCAGCATGGGCTCGGGCGGTGCGAACGCCACGACCGTCGCCGACGAGGCCGACGACCCGGGCGCGCTCGACGTCGAGGCCCTCTTCCCCGAGAGCATGGAGGTCGAGGGCCAGGGCACGTTCACCCGCGTGGCCGTCGAGGACACCGAGGACTGCGCCGCCGGGGCCCACGGCGACTACGGCCAGGTGCTCGCCGACAACGAGTGCCGCCAGATGGTGCGCGCCTCCTACCTCAGCGAGGACGAGGGCCACGCGGTGACCGTGGGCGTCGCCGCCATGCCCACCGGCGAGGAGGCGGCCACCGCGATGGAGGCACAGGACCTGGTGGCCACCCAGTGGTTCGCCGGTCTGCCCGGCGAGGAGGGCAGCCCCGCCGAGCGCCTGGGGCACTCCGGCGGCCACGGCAGCAGCGGACAGTGGGGCCGCTACCTGCTCTTCTCCCTGGCGGCCAACAGCGACGGCACCGAGGAGGGCGCCGAGAGCGAGTCCGCCACCGAGCTGCGCGCCATCAGCGAGGGCTTCCTCCAGGAGGCCCACACCAGCCTCAGTGAGAACCGCGGCTGAGCGGTCACCGGCACCCGCGAGGGGCACCCGGCGTCCGGGTGCCCCTTCTTCGTGTCCACGGGCGGGTTCCGTCGGCGCCCGTGGCGGGCAGGAGTCCCGGCGGGCCGGTCCGCGAGCCCCGGAGGAGAGCGTGACGATGACAGAACCCGCCGAACGGATCCGGCGCATCGCGATGGAGTTGACGGCGCAGTCGGAGTCGGGGCTGGCGTACAGCACCAACGAGTTCGACATCGGGCGGTTCCACCGCGTCGGCGCCCTGGCCCGCGACCTGATGCAGATGGTGGCCGCCGGGGAGCTCCCCGGGTACGAGCGCGAGGTGGCCTCGGCAGCCGGTTACACCACCCCCAAGCTCGACGTGCGCGGCGGCGTCTTCGACCCCTCCGGCCGGGTCCTGCTCGTCCGCGAGATCTCGGACGGCCACCGCTGGACCCTGCCCGGCGGGTGGTGCGACGTCCTGGAGAGCCCCAGGCAGGCGATCGAACGCGAGGTCCGCGAGGAGGCGGGGCTGGCCGTGCGGGCGGTCCACCTCGCCGGGGTCCTCGACCGCCACCTGTGGCCCCACGTGCCGGTCTACGACCGCCACATCTACAAGCTCCTCTTCGTGTGCGCGCCGCTGACCGACCCCGCCCCCGCCTCCAGCAGCGACGGGACCAGCGACCGCGCCTTCAGCAGCGCCGAGACCAGCGCCAGAGCATGGTTCGACGTGGACGACCTGCCCGAGCTGTCGGTGTCGCGGGTACTGCCCGAGCAGATCGCGCTGCTGCACCGGCACTGGATGGATCCGGGACCGGCACACGTCGACTGAGGCCACGGGGGGCATCCGGGAGACCGGTGCCCCTCCCCTTGTCCACAGGCCGGATTCCGCGCTTTCGCGGAGTCCGGCGCGACTCTAGCCTGGTAAAGGGGGGGTTCCCTCCCCGCCGCCTCGTGCTGCCCGCGCTCTCGGAGCCGCCGCTCAGTCCGAATGGCCCCGGCACGGCAGCTCCCGCACCCGGCGGGTCGCCGAGGCGCGCACGGCCAGCTCCTCGTCGGCCGGGTAGCGCACCTCCTCCAGGCTGAGCCCCTGCGGCCCCACCACGTGCACCGACGAGTCCCGCGTACCGGCGCCGAGCACCTTGCCCGGCCAGTCCGCGTCCCTGCGCCCGTCGCCCACCGCCAGGAGCGCGCCCACGAGCGCGCGCACCATGTTGTGGCAGAACGCGTCCGCCTGGATCGTCCCGTGCAGCAGGTGCTCGTCCACCCGGGTCCACTCCAGGCGCAGCAGCTCCCGGATGGTCGTCGCGCCCTCGCGCCTCTTGCAGAACGCCGCGAAGTCGTGCTCGCCCACCAGGCGCTCCGCCGCAGCGTTCATCCGGTCCACGTCCAGCGGGCTGCGGTGCCACAGCACGTCCCGCCGCAGCAGCGGGTCCACCCCGTAGGGCGCGTCGCTCACCCGGTACAGGTACCGCCGGAACAGCGGCGAGAACCGGGCGTCGAACCCGGGCGGCGCCAGCCGCGCCGCGCGCACCCGCACGTCCTTGGGCAGCACCCCGGCCAGGCGCCGGAGCACGCGCTCCCCCTCGCTCTCCCACGTCCGCGCGGGGATGTCGGCCTGCGCCACCTGCCCCCGCGCGTGCACACCGGCGTCCGTGCGCCCCGCGCACGTCAGCGACACCTCCGGCAGGCGCAGCACCCGCGCCAGAGCCGCCTCCAGCTCGCCCTGCACCGTGCGCCGGCCCGGCTGCGCGGCCCACCCGGAGAAGTCCGTGCCGTCGTAGGCCACGTCCAACCGCACCCGGACCGTCGTCTCGTCCATAACCCGCCACTCCTCCGCGTCCACGAAAAAGACGAGTGCCCGACCCCCGCGGGGATCGGGCACTCGCCGAGCGGTGCGTGCGCGGGACGCGTTCGCGTCCCCGCGCCCCGCACGCTACTTGTCGTCAGCCGGGCCCTCCGCCTGGGCCGTCTCGTCGGCCTTGGCGGTCTGGTCGGAGGTGGTGTCCTCCGCCGGCTGGTCGCCGGCCTCGTCCGCCACGGCGGTGGTCGCGTCGGCCTTGGGCTCCTCGGCCTCCTGCGCCGCGGGCTTGGCGGCCGGGGCGGCGGCCTGGGCGCTCAGGGCCTCGACCAGCTCGATCACGGCCATCGGGGCGTTGTCACCCTTGCGCGGACCGATCTTGGTGATCCGGGTGTAGCCACCGGGACGGTTCTCGTAGCGCGGGCCGATCTCGGTGAAGAGCTCGTGCACGACGGCCTTGTCCGTGATCTTGGTCAGGACCTGGCGGCGGGCGTGCAGGTCACCGCGCTTGCCGAGGGTGATCAGCTTCTCCGCGTACGGGCGCAGGCGCTTGGCCTTGGCCTCGGTGGTGCGGATGCGGCCGTGCTGGAACAGCGAGGTGGCGAGGTTCGCCAGGATGTGCCGCTCGTGAGCGGGCCCGGAACCCAGACGGGCGCCCTTGGTAGGCGTGGGCATGGTGTCGTTCTCCTAGTGATGCGGTCCGCGGCCGCACTCGGCCGGGGACCATGTGGGCGACGAAGGTCGGTTAGTACTGCTCCGTCTCGACGAAGGACTCGCCCTCGTCGTCCTCGGAGCTGTAGGAGTCGGCCGCCGAGCTGGGGTCGAATCCGGGCGGGGAGTCCTTCAGCGACAGGCCCATGTCGACGAGCTTCTGCTTGACCTCGTCGATGGACTTGGCACCGAAGTTGCGGATGTCCAACAGGTCCTGCTCGGAGCGGGCAACCAGCTCACCGACGCTGTGGATGCCCTCACGCTTGAGGCAGTTGTAGGACCGGACCGTGAGGTTGAGGTCCTCGATCGGCAGCGCCAGGTCCGCCGCCAGGGCGGCGTCCGTGGGCGACGGGCCCATGTCGATGCCCTCGGCGTCGACGTTGAGCTCACGCGCCAGACCGAACAGCTCGACCAGGGTCTTGCCCGCGCTGGCGACCGCGTCCCGGGGACGGATGGCCGGCTTGGTCTCGATGTCCACGATCAGGCGGTCGAAGTCGGTGCGCTGCTCGACACGGGTGGCCTCGACCTTGTAGGTCACACGCAGGACCGGGGAGTAGATGGAGTCGATCGGGATGCGGCCGATCTCCTGTCCCGCCTGCTTGTTCTGCGTCGCCGAGACGTAGCCGCGGCCGCGCTCGACCGTCAGCTCCATCTCCAGCTTGCCCTTGCCGTTGAGCGTGGCGATGTGCAGGTCGGGGTTGTGCACCTCGACACCGGCCGGCGGAGCGATGTCCGCGGCGGTCACCACACCGGGGCCCTGCTTGCGCAGGTACATCAGCACCGGCTCGTCGTGCTCGGAGCTGACGACCAGGCCCTTGAGGTTGAGGATCATCTCGGTGACGTCCTCCTTGACACCGGGCACGGTGGTGAACTCGTGCTCGACGCCCTCGATGCGGATGCTCGTGACAGCCGCGCCGGGGATGGAGGACAGCAGGGTGCGCCGAAGCGAGTTGCCGATGGTGTAGCCGAAGCCCGGCTCCAGCGGCTCGATGACGAACTTCGAGCGCAGGTCCGAGGAGGCTTCCTCGGTGAGCGTGGGACGCTGTGCGATCAACATGGTCCGTGTCTTCCCTTCCACATGGCCGCCCGCTATTTGACGGCCACCCGGCGGACACCACATCGGTGTCCACTACTCGGATTCCTACCCCGTCCGCGCGGTCCCCCCGCAGGGGAGCGCGCGGAACCAGGCGCGGCGCCCGCGCGGGTAGGTGCGCGGGCGCCGGTGCGGGATCAGACCCGGCGGCGCTTGGGCGGACGGCAGCCGTTGTGCGGAACCGGCGTCACGTCCTGGATGGAGCCGACCTCCAGCCCGGTCGCCTGGAGCGAGCGGATGGCGGTCTCCCGGCCCGAGCCCGGGCCCTTCACGAAGACGTCCACCTTGCGGACGCCGTGCTCCTGGGCGCGGCGGGCAGCGGCCTCGGCGGCCATCTGCGCGGCGTAGGGGGTCGACTTGCGCGAACCCTTGAAGCCCACCTGGCCGGAGCTGGCCCACGAGATCACGGCACCGGTCGGGTCGGTGATGCTCACGATCGTGTTGTTGAACGTGCTCTTGATGTGAGCGTGCCCGTGGACAATGTTCTTCTTTTCCTTGCGGCGCACCTTGCGCGCGGCACCCTGACGGCCCTTAGGCGGCATGAGCGAAACTCCCAGAGATCATCGGTCCGTTGTCGTTCCCGGACGCGTGTTTACAGTCCAGTCCGAGCGGACTACTTCTTACCGGCCTTCTTCTTACCGGCCACGGTCTTCTTCTTGCCCTTGCGGGTGCGCGCGTTGGTCTGCGTGCGCTGACCGCGGACCGGGAGCCCACGGCGGTGGCGGATGCCCTGGTAGCTACCGATCTCCATCTTGCGGCGGATGTCGCCCTGCACCTCACGGCGCAGGTCACCCTCGACCTGGTAGTTCGAGCCGATCCACTCGCGCAGCTTGACGAGGTCTTCCTCGGTCAGCTCGTAGACGCGCGTGTTGCCGTCGACGCCGGTGCTCTTCAGGGTCTCCAGGGCGCGGGTGCGCCCGATCCCGAAGATGTACGTGAGAGCGATCTCCACCCGCTTGTCGCGGGGAAGGTCAACGCCTTCGATACGTGCCATGTGGGCGAGACTCCTAATGCCCTATGCGGAGGTCTGGCCCGTTCCACCCTCTCGTCGCCCAATCGACGAGGCCCCGGCCTCCGACCGGGGGTGGCTCCCGCGCCGCACTGGCGGCGGGAGTCGGAACAGGTTTTCGTTGTGTCGTGCGCCCGGTGCGGTGCTGGCGCACCGGCCGGGCCGATCGCGGTGTGTGAAGCCGCGGCGAGCGGAGCGGGGGTGACTAACCCTGGCGCTGCTTGTGCCGCGGGTCCGAGCAAATGACCATGATCCGGCCGTTACGGCGGATCACGCGGCACTTCGCGCAGATCTTCTTCACGCTCGGCTTGACCTTCATGGTGACTCCGAACTCATACTCTCCCGGGCCGCGAGGCCCGTGAGGGGCTACTTGTAGCGGTAAACGATGCGCCCGCGCGTGAGGTCGTACGGGCTCAGCTCCACGACGACCCGGTCGTCGGGGAGAATACGGATGTAGTTCATCCGCATCTTGCCGCTGATGTGGGCAAGGACCTGGTGCCCGTTGTCGAGCTCTACCTTGAACATAGCGTTGGGTAGGGACTCGACAACGGAACCCTCGATCTCGATGGCGCCGTCTTTCTTGGCCATGTCCTTCCACGCCTCGCTCATCGTTTGGTTGATCAGGACAACCCGACGCGACCCCAGTGGCCCCGCATGACGCTACGGCCCCGGCAACGGCGGATGGCCGTCACCGACGCCGAGGGACACTGGAAGTTCAGGCCAACTGCAAAAGGCGAACGTCGGTTGGAGGACGTGGCGCGAAGAAGGCAGACTGACCCAACAGCCCGCGTATGGGCATGGACAGTCTATCCCCTTCCGGCAAGTGCTCCTAACCGCCGAACGGAGCACACTACCGCACCGGGACGCGGGCGGGCACGGGCCTCCGCCCTAGGGCGTCCCGTCGCCTTCGGAGTGGTGCTTCTGCCCGGCCAGGACCCCCACGGTCACCATGCCCATCACGATGCCCCACGGCCCCATGACCCACAGGAACCACGGGTAGTCGTAGTCGGTGGTGAGGAACAGGATCAGCCAGATGACGAAGCACAGGATGTTGACCCCGGCGTAGAGGGCCCACGGCACCATCAGCGCCGGGTCGCGCATGCTGATCGGAGGGGCCACCGCGAACTCCTCGTCCCGGGAGGAGGTCCCGCGGATGTCCGCGAGGTCGCGCTCGGGGAGGTCGTTGGTGACCGTGGCCAGCTCATCCGTGGTCCTGGCCTTGTAGACGCGGCCGAGGCGGTCGGTGAACTCCTCGTGGTCCAGCCGCCCCTGGGCGAAGTGCTCCTGGAGGAGCTGGGCCACGCGGTCGCGTTCCGCGTCGGACGTTCGTATCGACGGCACCGGGTCGGACACTGCGCGCACCTCGCATCTTCGCCCGGAAGCGGCCCCCGCGCTCCGCGCGGGACGAGACCCCTACCAGGTCGGCTGGACGAACCCCATGTCGGCGATTTTATCGCGGTCGGACTCGCGCGCGGTCAGCACGACGGGCCCGTCCGCGGTCACCGCGACCGTGTGCTCGAAGTGCGCGGCGCGACCGCCGTCGCGCGTCACCACGGTCCAGCCGTCGTCGAGCTGCACCACGTCGTGGCGGCCCAGGGTGGTCATCGGCTCGATCGCCAGGCACATGCCCTCGACCAGCCGCATGCCCTTGCCGCGCTTGCCGTAGTTGAGCACGTGCGGGTCCATGTGCATCTCGGTGCCGATGCCGTGGCCGCCGTACTCGCGGACGTTGCCGTAGCCGCCGTTGCGGGAGATGTGGCCGCCGATCGCGTGGCCGATGTCACCCAGGCGCCTGCCCGGACGCAGTTCGGCGATCCCCTGCCACATGGACTCCTCGCAGACCTCCATCATGCGCAGGTCCTCGGGGCGGCCCTCGCCGACCGCGACGGTGATCGCCGAGTCGCCGTGCCAGCCCTCCAGGATGGCCCCGCAGTCGACGGAGATGATGTCGCCCTCGGCCAGCACCCGCTGCGCGCTGGGGATGCCGTGGACGACCTCCTCGTTCACCGAGGCGCAGATGGAGCCCGGGAAACCGTGGTAGCCCTTGAAGGAGGGGACGGCGCCCGCGTCGCGGATGACCTTCTCCGCGAGGGAGTCCAGCTCCAGGGTCGACACCCCGGGCCGCACCGCGGCCCGGAGGGTGTCCAGGGCGCGGGCCACGACCTGGCCCGCCGCCCTCATCCTGGCGATCTGCTCCGGCGTCTTGATCTGCACGTCCGGATCGTTCTTGCCGAACATCAGGAGCCGGCCCCGACCTTGTCGATGGCGGCCTTGGCGCGGGCCGTCACCTCCTCCACGGACCCCGTGGCGGCGATGGTGGCCAGCAGGCCCTCGGCCTCGTAGAACTGCACCAGCGGAGCCGTCTGCTCACGGTAGACCTCCAGGCGGTGCCGGATGGTCTCCTCGCGGTCGTCCTCGCGCTGGTACAGCTCGGCGCCCTCGTTGTCGCACCTGCCCGCGACCTTCGGGGCGTCGTACTCCACGTGGTACACCTGGCCGCACTCGGGGCACGAGCGGCGGCCCGAGAGGCGTTTGACGACCTCCTCCTCGTCCACCCTCAACTCCAGGACGACGTCCAGGGTGGTGTCGAGGTCGGCGAGGATGCCCTTGAGCGTCTCGGCCTGCGGGACGTTGCGCGGGAAGCCGTCGAGCAGGAAGCCCGCGGCGGCGTCCTCCTGCGCCAGTCGGTCCCTGACCATGGCGTTGGTGACCTCGTCGGGGACGAGGTCACCGC
>NZ_QPFC01001164.1:0-1866 GCF_003427465.1 Nocardiopsis sp. TNDT3
CGGCGAACGGGAGGCGCTCACGCGTACCGCCAGGGCGATGACCGATCTGCGCACGCTGCTCCTGCCCGACCTGCGCCTGGACCTGTACGTCGCGCTCGACCCCCGCCTGCGCCGCAGGCTCCGCGCCGACCAGGACCTGCTCTCCTTCGCCGCGCAGCTGGTCGCCCTCGCCCACGGTGAGTACGGGATCCTCGACGAGGTGCTCGCCCTCCTCGACGCGAGGGAGGACGGGAGCGCGGGGATGCTCCGGGTCCGCGAGGCCGCGGCCCCGCTCCTGGGGAGCCCGCCCGGGTGAGCGAGACGACGGCCACGGCGGGGGGCCAGGCCCCGATCGGAGGGCGTCCGCCATCGGAGGGCGGACGGCTCCTCCCGGAGGACGCCGGACGGCCTTTCCCGGCCGACGGCGGTGTGGAGGACCTGGTCGACGCCCTCTGCGCGCTCCGGTGCGTCCTCCTCCCGGACGCGCGCGAGCAGTTGGCCTACCAGCTGCCGACGCGGGTCCGCCGCAACCTGCGCCTGGAGGGTTCACCGGTCGAGTTCGCCCGCCACCTGGTACGCCTGTGCCGGGAGCAGGTGCGCCTGGGCTGCCTCGTGCGCTGGATCCTCTACCTGGAGGAGCGCGGCCGCAGCTCGCTGGCGGCGGCCCGGGCCGCGGAGCCGCTGGTCCACGCCGAGGAGTGGGAGCAGCTGTACCGCCTCCTGCCCGAGGGAACCACCGACGCCGACGTCGCCCTCGTCCGCCGGGAGCTGGCGGGGCACTCCCCGGACCTGGTCGCCGAGGCCTTCGAGACCGCCCGGACCGACCAGCTCGCCCCGGCCGAGGCGCCGCCGCACACGGCCTGGGACCGGCTCGTGGACCTGGCCGAGATGACCGTGCCCGAGGGCGTCGAACTCCCGCTGCGGGTCTTCTGCGCCCTGCTGCCCTGCGCCGTCCCGCTGCGCGACTGCGCCGACCTGCTCCTGCTCTGGGGCGGCGGGCGGCGCGAGGGCGCGGCCGCGCCGCCCGGCACGCGCGCGCCGGCCCGGCTCGTCGTGCACGTCACCCAGGGCCGGAGCCGGGACCGCTACGACGTCGAGTACTGGACGGTGCTCAGCGAGAGACGGGGCAGGGCCCCGGACTTCTGCGGCCACGGCCACACCCCGCACATGGAGGCCGAGCGCATCGGCGCCCACGTCGGCGGCCTGCTCACCCTGCTGGAGGTGGACCACCGCACGGGGTACCACGAGGGCGTGCGGGTCGAGCTGGTCGCACGGCTGGACCTGCTCCGCCGCCTGGAGGCCGAGCGCTGGCAGGAGGCCGGTGAGGGCGACCGCAGGCTCGGCGCGCGGGCCCAGGTGGTCTACCGGGCGGAGGAGCTGGTGGACCCCGCGCGCGGCGACACCGCGCAGGCCCGGCGTACCTGCGCCCGCCGGTGGGAGGGGCTCGCGAGCGCGTGCGAGGTCCTGCACCTGGACACCGCGCACGAGGCCGGGCAGAGGAGGCGCAGGGGCGGACGGACCTACCGCGAACCCCTGGTCGAAAGGCTCCAGGACGACAGGATCGTCGCCCTCTCCGTTCCCTCCCATCTGGATGAATGCCACATGTCGGTCTGGTCGGCGCTCATGATCGGGGTTCCGGTCGTGATCTGGCGTTCCACCGACAATGGTCCTGGAGCAAGTCCGTGGCTCAATCTGGGGAAGGTGGGGCGGGAGGTAATGGTGCCACCCGAAAGAATACGAGCGCTTCCCAAGGCGCTCCACCAATCGCGTTCCGGATGCGTTTCCCCGGACGATACCGGGTACATCGAAGAAAGCTTCGAGGTCGCCGTCTTCTACCACGACACCCTTCCGGTTCTGCCCGCCCCCAGACCGATGACCCCCCCACAG
>NZ_QPFC01001165.1:0-1506 GCF_003427465.1 Nocardiopsis sp. TNDT3
CGAACCACCGGTCGTGACCCGCGGCGCCGCCGACCGGACGACCCGGCCCGGGGCCGCACCGAACGCGCAACGGAGTACACATGTCAGAGCGGACCGCCCCCACGTCCTCGCACCCCGCGCGTGCGGCCGTGGCGGCCTTCGTCGGCACCACCATCGAGTGGTTCGACTTCTACGTCTACGCCACGGCCGCCAGCCTGGTGTTCGGCACCCTGTTCTTCCCGCCCGGCACCGACCCGGTGATCGGCTTGATGGCCTCCTTCGCCACCTTCTCGGTGGGCTTCTTCGCCCGACCGCTGGGCGGCCTGGTCTTCGGCCACTTCGGCGACCGCCTGGGCCGCAAGTCCGCGCTGGTCGTCACCCTGTTGATGATGGGCACGGCCACGTTCTGCGTGGGTCTGCTGCCCACCTACGAGCAGGCGGGGTTCCTCGCCCCGGCGCTGCTGGTCCTGCTGCGCTTCGTCCAGGGCATCGCCGTGGGCGGGGAGTGGGGCGGCGCCGTCCTGATGGCGGTCGAGCACGCCCCCGAGGACCGCAAGACCTTCTACGGCTCCTTCGCCCAGCTCGGCAACCCGGCCGGTGCGCTGCTGGCCACGGGCTCGTTCGGGCTCATCGCCGCCTGGGACGCCGACCTGCTCCACACCTGGGGCTGGCGCCTGCCCTTCCTCGCCTCGGTCCTGCTGGTCCTGGTGGGCCTGTTCATCCGCCTGAAGGTGGAGGAGTCGCCGGTCTTCGAGGCCATGCGCGAGGACACCGACCAGCCGCGGGAGCTGCCGCTGCGCGAGGCCGTGCGCGGTTCCTGGCGCCCGCTGCTGCTGGGCATCGGCGTCCTGCCGGTGGCCGTCGGCGGCTACTACGTCGTCACCACCTTCCTCCAGGCCTACGGCGTCACCGAGGTCGGCATCAGCGAGCAGGTCATCCTCAGCGGCCTGAGCCTGGCCGCGTTCGTCGAACTCGTCGCGACCCTGGGCGTGTCCTGGCTGGGCGACCGCTTCGGCACCGTCCGCGTCGTCACCATCGGACTGGTCGGCGTCATCGTGCTGGCGCTTCCCCAGTTCCTGGTGCTGGAGACCGGCAGTACCGTGCTGATCTTCGTGGTGCTGTGCGTGATGCGCCTGGCCATGGCCGCGGTCTACGGGCCCATCGCCCGCGTGCTCGCCCAGATGTTCCCGCCGCGCACCCGCTACACCAGCATCTCCATCGCCTACCAGGTCGCGGGGGCGATCTTCGGCGGCCTGTCGCCGATCGTGTGCACCGCCCTGCTCGCCGCCACCGGCAGCATCCTGCCGGTGGCGGGCCTGCTCATGGCCATGGCCGTGGTGAGCATCCTGTGCCTGGCCCGGGCGCCGCGCCACCGCGACAGCGACCTCGCCACCGCCTGAGGCCCCCGTTTCGTGCCCGCAGGGGGCCGGGGGAAGCGACCTCACACCCCTGTGGCCGCGGGCCCCGCGGCCCGCACCGCCGTGGCCCGGGCCGCCGCGCCCGCGAGCGGCGGCCCGACCGCCGCGC
>NZ_QPFC01000129.1:0-14009 GCF_003427465.1 Nocardiopsis sp. TNDT3
GGGGGGGGCCCCCCCCCCCCCGGGGCCCCTGGAACGCGTGCGCCTCAGCGCCGCTCGGAGGACACCCGGTCCGTGTCGTCCTCCTTGCGGGAGGGCGAACCCGTGTCCCCGGCGGCCGACGCGTCGCCGGTGGTTCCGTCGCCGTCGGTGTCCCCGCCGGTCCCGGCCCCCTGCTCACGCGGGTGGCGGCGCTCCAGTGAGGCGCCCTCCACGTCGATGTCGGGCAGGATCCGGTCGAGCCAGCCGGGCAGCCACCACGCGGCGTTGCCCGCCAGGTGCATCAGCGCGGGGATCAGCGCCATGCGCACGACGAAGGCGTCGATGAGCACGCCGAAGGCGAGCGCGAAGCCGATCGAGCTGATCATGACGCTGTGCGAGAAGACGAATCCGCCGAACACCGAGATCATGATGATCGCGGCGGCGGTGACCACCGAGCGTCCGGCACGGAAGCCCTGCACCACGGCCAGCCGCGAGGGCGAACCGTGCACGTAGGCCTCGCGCATGCCCGTGCCGATGAAGAGCATGTAGTCCATGGCCAGGCCGAACAGGATCCCGACCAGCAGCGTCGGCAGGAAGTTCAGCACCGGTCCGGTGTTCTCCAGCCCGAAGAGGCCGCCCAGCCAGCCCCACTGGTAGACGGCCACCACGCCGCCCAGCGCGGCGAAGAAGGACAGGATGAACCCGAGCGTGGCCACGACCGGCACGAAGACCGACCGGAACACCAGCAGCAGGATCACCAGGGACAGGCCCACGACCACCGCGAGGTAGGTCGGCAGCGCGTCGCTCAGCGTCTCGGAGATGTCGATGTTGCCGCTGGCCATGCCCGCGACGCCCAGCGGACCGGTGCCCTCGATCGGCTCCATGTCGCGGAGGGTGTGCACGAGCTGTTCGGTGGAGGCGCTGGCCGGGCCCTCGACGGGCACGACCTGGAAGATGGCCAGGGTGTGGTCCTCGGAGACGCCGACGGGGGCCACCGCCGCCACGTCGTCGTGGGCGTAGATCTCCTCGGCGACCAGCGCCTGCTCCTCCTCGGCGTTGCGCTCCGCGGACTCCTCGTCGGGTCCGCCGGTCAGCTCGGCCACGACCAGGAGCGTGCCGTTCTGCCCCGCGCCGAAGTTCTCCTCCACGGCGGTGAAGGCCCGGTACTGGGTGGAGTCGGTGGGCTCGGAGGAGCCGTCGGGCATGCCCAGGCGCAGGTCCAGCGCGGGCAGGGCGACCACGCCCAGGGCGATCACGGCCACCGCGGCCTGGGCCAGCGCGCGGCCGGTCGACATCGGCTTGACCCGCTCCGCCTCGTGCGCGCCCCGGCCGGAGGCGGAGGCGCTCCCGGCGAGGCGGGCGCGCTCGCGGCGCGACAGGATGCGCGCGCCCACCAGCGACAGCAGCGCCGGAACGAGCGTGATCGCGATGAACACGGCGATGGCGATGGAGACGGCGGCCACGCTGCCCATCAGGCCCAGGAACCCGATCCCGGTCAGGTTCAGGCCCAGCAGCGCGATGAGCACGGTCGTGCCCGCGAAGACCACGGCGTTGCCCGCGGTCCCGTTGGCCAGGCCGATGGAGGAACCGACGTCGACGCCCTGCTTGAGCTGGCGGCGGTGCCGGTTGATGATGAACAGCGCGTAGTCGATACCGACGGCCAGGCCCAGCATCAGGCCCAGGATCGGTGTCACCGAGGCCATCTCCAGCACCCCGGACAGCGACATCGCGATCAGGGTGGCCACACCGACGCCGACGAGCGCGGTCAGGATCGGCAGGCCCGCGCCCACCAGGGTGCCCAGCATGACCACCAGGACCACGCCGGCCACGATCACGCCGATCACCTCGGCGGTGCTGACCAGGGAGGGCATGGTCATGGCCATGTCGTTGCCGAAGTCGACCGTGGTGCCGGGCACGGGGTCGCTCTCGAAGACCTCCATGACGGCGTCGCGGGTCTCCGGGGTGATCTCCGTCTGGCTGTCGGTGAAGGCGACGCGGACCAGGGCGGTGTCGCCGTCCTCGGAGACCGAGCGGATCTCGGAGGCCATCTCCAGCATGGCCTCGCCCCGCTCCAGCTCCTCCAGGCCCGCCTCCAGCTCCTCGCGGTTCTGGTCGATCACGACCTGTTCGGCGTCGAGCCCGGGGCCGGCCTGGTCGATCATCCCGGCGGCCTCGGCCTGCTCGCGGCCCGCGTCGAGCTCGGCCTGACCGGCTTCGAGCTCCTCCAGACCGCTCTCCAGCTCGTCGCGGCCCTCCTCCAGCTCCTGCTGCTGGTCGGCGCGCTGCTCCTCCGTGGCGAACGGGTCGATCACGTCCTCCACGCCGGAGAGCCCGGCGGCCTGCTCGGCCCGGTCGGCTATCGCCTCCCGCTGCTCCCGGGTGAAGTCCGAGCCGTCCTCGGTCTGGTAGACGACGGTGCCCGCGCCGCCGCCCATCCCGGAGAACTCCTGCGACAGGAGCTGTTCCACCTCGTCGGTGGGCGTCCCCGGGATGGAGAAGCTGTCCTCCAGCTCACCGGAGAAGAGGAAGAAGGCGGTGCCGGAGGCCACCAGGAGGGCCAGCCAGACCGCGATGACGGTTCGGGCGCGACGTGCGCACGCACGCCCGAGTCTGTAGAGAAATTCAGCCATGGTTCCTGCAAACGGAGTGGGTGGGAGGGAGCGCGTGTGCGCTCAGGAGGTGGGTGATCCGGCGTTCCCGTAGCCGTCACGGGTCACGGCGAGCATGCGGTCCAGCAGATCGGCCCAGACCCGGCGGGAGTCGTCGTTGTCGACCCCTCCGGTGGTCCGCTCCCAGCGCTGGACCGTGATCGCGCCGCCGCTGATGACCGCGCCGCACATGAGGTCGACCACGAGCGGGTCGGCGTGCGGGTGGCGGCGCGTCATGATGGCCGCCAGGCGGACGCTCAGGTCGTTGATGGCCCGCTCGAACAGCGCCGACTGGCTCGGGGCGGGTTCGTTCCCCTGCTGCCGGAGGAGGCGCTTGAGCCGGGTGATCGGGGTGACCAGGTCGGTCCGGCGGATCGCCGCCGCGAGCTCGTCGAACATGTTGCCCGCCCGGTCGCCGGTGACGGCGGGGAGGTTGGCCTCGATGCTGTCGACGAACGCCTCCAGCATCTCGCCGAACACCTCCAGGACGATGTCGTCCAGGGACCTGAAGTGGTTGAACACGGTCCTTCGGGAGACGTCGGCCCGTTCGGAGAGCTGGTCGACGGTGAAGCCGGTGTCCCCGCGTTCGGTCATCAGCGCGGAGGCCGCGTCCACGATGGCGCGGCGGTGGCGTGACTTCAGTGCCTCACGCCGGTCGCGTGGGGGCGGTTCGTGCTGATTGTCCACGTCTCCACATTACGGAGGTGGTTGCACAAAGTGCAACGAAGCACTGAGTGCACCCAGTCACACTCGGGGCGCGGGCTCCCGACAGCCATGAGGACGGCGGATGTCCGGGGAAGAGGCGGTGCCCCGTGGCGCCGCCAGGCGTCGAGCGCATCCGGTCGCACCCGTAATGCGGGCTCCCGTCAGCTACGGGGGTTGGCGGTGCGGTGTCCGGCGCCGCCGGGAGGAAGGGCCGAGTCGGTGGGGTGGGCGGCCGGTCCCGCCGGGGGCGGCCCTTTGACGGGAAGCCCTCGCCGTGGGGGAGCAGCTCGTCCCGCCGGTGGGAGGACGGTCCCGCCGGGCGCTGCCCGCGCACGTGGGAAGGCGGCCGCGCGGCCCCCGTCCCGGGTCGCACGGCCGCCGGCCCCTCAGGAGCCCGTGGGCTTGGTCTCGGAGTTGCCCTCGATGGCCGAGCGCTCCAGGAGGTCCAGCCAGCCGCCGCGCTCCGACACGGTCTGGAGCGCGACCTCCCGGCCGTAGCGGATCCGGGTGAAGGTCTCCGGTAGCCGGGCCTCCAACCTCCGGTAGGCGACGCGGCCCAGCAGCCAGGCCACGAACCCCCCGTTGAGCACACCCACCGGCACCGCCAGCCACGGCAGGCCCCACAGAGACAGGAACACGGCGGCCAGCACCGAGGGCGCGCACAGCACCGGCAGCGCCGCGAGCGCGATCCACACCTGCACCGTGTTGTCGCCGGAGTCGTTGGCGTCCACCCGCAGCTGCGGGTCCACGCCGGGGGAGAGCGCCACCACCGACAGCAGCAGCGCCAGCCCGCTGCCCACCCCGAAGAACGCCGCCAGCCCCGTGAGCACCAGCGGCCACGCCCAGTGGGCTCCGGCGGCCACGATGAACACCGCGCTCAGCACGGTCGCGGCAGGGGCGATCAGCAGCAGGATCGCGATCTGGCGGCCGCGCACGTCCGCGCGCAGCGTGTCCCGGTCCTGGCCGACCACCGACAGCCACAGCGCCGTGCCGTCGTGCCCGTACATGTTCGAGGTGGCCAGCGCCATGACGAAGGCCGCGATCACCCCCGCGAACGGGGAGAAGAACGCGTACAGGTCGGTGGGCCAGGCCAGCAGGCCCGTGAACAGCGCCGCCCACAGCGACGCCCGCAGCTCCAGGCCCCGCCACGGGTCGCGCCACCACTGGCGCAGCTCCCTGGCGACCACCGCGCCCAGGGGGGAGTCCGGCAGCAGCGCGAACGCCCGGCGCGTGAGCGCACCGCCCCCGGGGCCGCGGCGCCGCCGAACCCCGCGCGCCGCGACCCGGGGCGCCAGCAGCACGCAGGTCACCGTCACCATCGCCGCCGTGAGCAGGGCGAACCCGCCCAGCCAGGCCGCGGCCGCGGGCCAGGAACCGGCCGCGGCGGCCTGCACGGCCAGCACCGGCCACGAGGTCGGCAGCGCGGCCAGCACGGTGCCCACCACGCCCTCGCCCAGACCGTTCTCGCGCAGGCTCAGCGTCGCCTGGAACGCGGGCTGCACCGCGATCCACCCGAAGAAGAGTCCGGCCAGGATCAGCCCCCACTGCACCGACGCGATCTCCATGCCCAGCCGCGAGTGCATGGCCGCGCCCAGCGCCCGGAACACCAGCCGGGACAGCGTCACCACGAACACCCACAGCACCAGGACCCCCGGCACCGCCACCACCAGCGCGGACGGGTCCAGCGCCAGCGCGTGCCACACGAGCGCGCCCAGCGCCAGCAGAGTGACGGCGGGACCGACGTCCACGAACATCGTCACCAGCAGCAGGGCGCCCACCCGGCGCCGGTTCAGGGGCAGCAGCGCGAAGTACTGCGAGCGCAGCACACCCGTGCCGTTGGCGACGGTGGGGCCGAGCATCCAGCCCACCGCCCACACCGCGAACGCCAGGCAGAGCAGGTCCGCGCGCACGCCGTCCGAGGCCGCCGCCACCGCCAGGTACCAGGTCAGCGCGGTCCCGCCGACGACCAGGGCGATCCCGAACAGCCGCATCCCCGTCACCGAGTGCCGCAGCAGGGTGAACTTCAACCGGATCAGGAGGCCAGCCACGCCAGCTCACCCTCCTCCATCTCGCGTGCGCCCACCAGCCGCACGAAGGTGTCCTCCAGGGTGGTGTCCACGCCGCGCACCTCCTCCAGCGCCCCGTCGGCCAGTACCCGGCCGCGGGCGATGATGGCCACCCGGTCGGTGAGCTGCTCCACCAGCGCCATCACGTGGCTGGAGATCACCACCGTGCCGCCGCCGTCGGTGAACCTGCGCAGGATCGCGGTCAGCACCCGCGCCGAGACCGGATCCACGGCCTCGTAGGGCTCGTCCAGGACCAGGACCTCGGGCGCGTGCAGCAGCGCCGTGGCCAGCCCGATCTTCTTGCGCATGCCGGTGGAGTACTCCGCCACCAGCACCCCGTCCCCCTCGGCCCGGTCCAGCTCCAGCACCCGCAGCAGCTCCTCGGCGCGCGCCCGCGTCACCTCCCGGCCCAGCCCGCGCAGCTGCCCCCAGTAGTTCAGCAGTTCCCCGCCGGTCAGCCGCTCGGGCAGGGCCAGGCCGTCGGGCAGCACGCCGAGCAGGCGCTTGGCCCCGACCGGGTCCGCCCACACGTCCACGCCCAGCACCCGGGCCGTCCCGGCGTCGGGGCGCAGCAGCCCCACCGCCATGGACAGCGAGGTGGTCTTGCCCGCCCCGTTGGGGCCGACCAGCCCGAGCATGGCTCCCCGAGGCACGGACAGGCTCACGCCGTCCGCCGCCGTCGTGCCGTTGAAGACCTTGGTCAGCCCGTCCATCTCCAGGGCGGGCGCGTTCTCACTCATACCGCCACCCTCCCCGCGTTCCCGTTCCGGGCGCATCCGCCGAACGGTCACGGCCGCCTGTCCGGTCGGCCAGGTCCGCGCCGGTGCGGCGGCCCGTCGGCCGAGGCGGCGCGGGTGCGGCCGTCCTACTCTTGGCGTGAGGGAGGGGGAGCCACGTGGACACGACACCGGCCGCGGACGGCGGCACCGCGTCCGGCAGCGCGACCGGGGAGCGCCGGGGCCCGCGGGGATGGGCGGCGGACGCCCTGCTCTTCCTCGTCGCCGGGCTGGTGTGGGCCTACTACGTCCTGGCCTACAGCGTGGGCCTGCACCCGTACGTGCCCTCCTGGCTCGTCCTCCCGGACCTCGCCCTGGGCGCGGTCGGCTGCCTCGCGCTGTGGTGGCGCCGCGGCCACCCCCTGGGCGTGGCCGTCCTGCTGTGCCTGGTCCAGAGCGCGTCCAGTTCGGTGACCGCGGCCCTGGTCGTCGCCCTGTTCAACCTCGCCGTCCGCCGACCCTGGCGGCAGGCCGTGGTGACGGCGATGGCGAGCCTCATCCTGGGCCTGCCCTGGATCGTCATGGTCCCGCCCACCCGGGGCGACAGCGTCGTCGTCCTGATCATCGCCGCACTGCTCTTCACGGGCAGTATCGGCTGGGGTGTGGCCATCCGGACCCGGAGCCAGCTCATCGAGCGGCTGCGCGCGGACGTGCGGCGCGAACGCGAGGACCGGGGGCGGCGCCTGGCCGCCGCCCGGACCGAGGAGCGCCAGCGCATCGCCCGCGAGATGCACGACGTGGTCGCCCACCGCATGTCGCTGCTGTCGGTGCACGCCGGTGCGCTCGCCTACCGGACCGAGCGCGCGGAGCGGGGCGAGGCGCCGCCGCTGGAGAACGCCGAACTCGGCGCGGCCGTGCGCGTCATCCGCGACAACGCCCACCAGGCGCTGGAGGAACTGGGCGGCGTCCTGTCGGTGCTGCGCGCGGCCGACACCGCCCCGGGGGAGGAGGGCGACCACGCGGGCACCGCCGCGCCCCAGCCGCCCGCCCTGGCCGAGGTGACCCGTCTGGTGGAGGAGGCGGTCCGGGCGGGGCAGCGCGTGCGGTCCGTCCACGACGTTCCCGAAGGAGCCGAACCGCCCGGCCAGGTGCGCCGCACCGCCTACCGGCTGGTCCAGGAGGGGCTGACCAACACCCGCAAGCACGCGCCCGGGGCCCGGGTGGACGTGCGGATCAGCGGTGCCCCCGGTCGCGGCCTGGAGGTGTCGGTGGTCAACCCGCTGCCGGTGGGGGTGGCGCCCGCCGAGATCCCCGGGGCCGGGGCGGGCCTGACCGGCCTGTCCGAGCGGGTCGCCCTGGACGGCGGAACCCTGCGCCACGGGCCCGAGGGCGGGGAGTTCCGCCTGCTGGCCGCGCTGCCCTGGCCCGAGACGGCGGAGGTGTCATAGTGGTGCCCGTGAACACTCCCGTGCGCGTCCTGCTCGTGGACGACGACCCCCTCGTCCGCTCCGGTCTGCGGATCATGCTCAGCGGTGGCGGGGACATCGAGGTCGTGGGCGAGGCCGGGGACGGCGCCGAGGTGCCCGCGGCGGTGGCCGAGCACCGTCCCGACGTGGTGCTGATGGACGTGCGCATGCCCGGCACGGACGGGATCGCGGCGACCGAGGCGCTGCGCGGCGACGGGAGCGGGCCCCAGGTCCTGGTGCTCACCACCTTCGACGCCGACGCCACCGTGGTGCGGGCGCTGCGGGCCGGTGCCGCCGGGTACCTGCTCAAGCACACCGCGCCGGAGCGGATCGTGGAGGCGGTGCGCCGCGCGGCGGCGGGCGAGCCCGTGCTCTCGCCCAGCGTGGCCCGCGCGCTCATGGACCGGGTGGCCGGAACCGATCCGGTGGAGCGCACCGAGGCGCCCTCGCGACGCGAGCGAGCCCGGGATCGGCTGGCGCTGCTCACCGAACGCGAGCGCGAGGTGGCCGAGGCGGTGACCGCCGGGCTGTCCAACGCCGAGATCGCCGAGCGGCTGTACATGTCGATGGGCACCGTGAAGGCGCACGTGTCCAGCGCGCTGACCAAGCTGGACCTGTCCGGGAGGGTGCAGCTGGCGCTGCTCACCCACGACGCCCGCACCCCCGACTGACGTGGTACGGACGAGCTCCGCGGGGAAGTGATGTTGGCAGTGCTGTGGGCCAGTTCGGCCAGTCAGGACGAGCAACGACGAGGGAGACGATTCCATGCCGCTCGAAGGCGAGTACGAGCCGAGTCCGACGGAGTGGGTGCGCAACCAGGTTGAGCAGATCGAGCGGTCCGGCGGGAGGGAGGGGATGACCCTGCGCGGAATGCGGGTCATCCTGCTCACCACGCGCGGGGCCAAGAGCGGCAAGCTGCGCAAGACGCCGCTGATGCGGGTGGAGCACGAGGGGCGCTACGCCGTCGTCGCCTCGCTCGGCGGTGCGCCCAAGCACCCCGTCTGGTACTTCAACGTCCTCGCCGAGCCCCACGTGGAGCTGCGGGACGGGACCGTGAACCAGGACATGGTGGCCCGCGAGGTCACGGGCGAGGAGAAGGCGGTCTGGTGGGAGCGCGCGGTGGCGGCGTTCCCGGACTACGCCGACTACCAGAAGAAGACCGATCGCGAGATCCCGGTCTTCGTACTGGAGCCCGTCGCCGAGAAGTGACGCGTCTGGAGGGCGGACCGGTCGGGGAAGGCGCCCCGGCCGGTCCGTTCGTGGTGGGGGCGTTCGCGCTCACGCCAGCCCGTGGGGGCGGGGAGGGCGCGACCACACATCCCCAACCCTCAAAAGCGTGGAAACCAAGGCCTTATGAAAGCTGACGCGAGCGCCACCGCTTGAGGGTTGGTCTCAGGCCCCTCGGTTCGGTCGTCAGTCCGCGCTCTGTGTCCGCTGGCGAAACGGTGAAGCAGAAACAAGGGAAATTCTGTGCTCTGATGTCTCGGATTGGATTACGGAAAGCCGAAAACCACACGAAAATACCTTAACCCGGCCTTCCGTCTCCGGTTTCGACCTTGACCCCGCGGTGCCCGGACCCCGTTGGTAGCGTTGTGGTCCGGGTCCCGGCCGGGACGGTGAAGGTGTTCGACGAGGAGGGCGGCCCCCGTGGCGAGAGAACGCGTGATCTGGGCGAAGAAGCTTCCCGAGGTCTACGGCAAGCTGGACGAGATCGACAAGGTCATCTCCGGGCACCTGGACGGCGCCCTGCTGGAACTGGTCAAGCTGCGCGCCTCGGTGCTCAACGGGTGCTCCTTCTGCATCGACCTGCACACCCAGCGCGCCCTGGAGGCGGGGGAGTCCCAGCAGCGGCTCTTCCTGGTGTCCGCCTGGTACGAGGCCGGTGAGATCTTCACCGACGCCGAGCGGTCCGCTCTGGCGCTCACCGACGAGATCACCCGCCTGGGCGAGCACGGGGTGTCCGACGAGGTCTACGAGGGCGCCGCCGAGCACTTCGAGGACCAGGAACTGGCCGCGCTCATCGCCGGCATCGCCATGATGAACCTCTACAACCGGCTGGCCGTCACCAGCCACCTGCACCCGCGCAAGCGCTGAGCCCGCCCCGCTCCGGGCCGCCGGCCCCTCGGCGCCCGGAGCGGGCACCCGTTTCCTGGGTAGGGATGAGTGCGCCCGACCCCCGTCGGCCGTGCACGGAGATCCCGGACCCAGGAGCGCCCATGCCCCCCACCGGACGAACCCTTCCGAGCCTGCTCGCCCGCAACGCCGCCGACCGCCCCGACGCGCCCGCCCTGTCCTGGCGCGCGCCGGACGGCGGCGACTGGACCACCCTGACCTGGTCGCGGGTGCGCGACCGCGTCGCCGCGCTCGCCGAGGGCTACGCCGCCCTGGGAGTCGGACCCGGCGACCACGTCCTGCTCATGATGGGCAACCGCCCCGAGCACTGGCTGTCCGACCTCGCCCTCGTCCACGCGGGCGCCGTTCCCACCACGGTCTACGACACCGCCGCCTCCGAACAGGTCGCCCACGTCGCCCGGCACAGCCGCGCCCGCCTCGCCGTGGTGGGCGACACCGCGACCGCCACCGCGTGGGAGGGCCTGCTCGCCGACCCCGAGGTACCCCTCGCCGCGCTGGTCGTCGTGGACGGGGCCGACCCCGACCGCGGCCACACCGACTACGCCCTCCTGGAGAGCACCCCCGCCGGCACGGCCTTCGAACGCTGGCGCGACCTCACCCCCGACGACCTGCTCACCGTCGTCTACACCTCCGGGACCACCGGGGACCCCAAGGGCGTGGCCATCACGCACCGCGACATGCTCGCCAACGCCACCGCCCTGGACGCGGCCGTCGCCCTCCCCGAGCACCCCGACCACGTGTGCTACCTGCCCCTGGCCCACATCGCCGAACGCATGCTCGGCCTCTACCTGCCGGTCTTCCGCGCCTCCCACGTGTGGATGTGCGAAAGCCTCCGGGACCTGCCCGGGGTCCTGCGGCACGTGCGCCCGCCCCAGTTCTTCGGGGTTCCCCGCGTGTGGGAGAAGTTCGCCTCCGCCCTGCGCGCGGGGCTCGCCCGCATGCCCGAGGAGACACGCGCCGCCGTGGACGCGGCCACGGCCGTGGCCGCCGAGCACGTCGCCCACCGCGAACGCGGCGAGGAGGTGCCCGCCGAACTCGGGGAACGCTTCGAGCGGGCCCGGGCCGAGGTCCTGCTTCCCCTGTTGGCCCAGGTGGGCCTGGACCGGGTGGGCTGGGCATCCAGCGCCTCCGCGCCGATGCCGCTGGACGTGGTGCGGTTCTGGGCCGGGTTCGGGATCGTGGTCATGGACGCCTGGGGCCTCACCGAGTCCGTGGGCGTGGCCACCGTCAACAGCCCCGCCACCGGGTTCCGGCTGGGCTCGGTCGGCCGCCCCCTCGCGAGCGTGCGGGTGCGGGTGGCCGAGGACGGCGAGGTGTGGCTGCGGGGGGAGTCGGTCTTCGGCGGCTACCTCCAGCCGGACGGTTCGGTGCGCCCGGCCACCGACGCCGAGGGGTGGTTCGCCACCGGCGACGTCGGCCGCCTCGACGGGGACGGCTACCTGTGGATCACCGACCGCAAGAAGGAGCTCATCGTCACCTCCCAGGGCAAGAACGTCGCGCCCGCGCCGGTGGAGAACGCCCTCAAGGAGCACCCCATCGTCGGCCAGGCCTACGTGCACGGGGACCGCAGGCCCTACCTGGTGGCGCTGCTGGTACCCGACCGCGAGACGCTTCCGGTGTGGGCGGCGGCCCGGGGCATCGACACCGGCGGGGACTGGGAGGCGCTGGTCGCCCACCCCGAGGTGGCGGCGGAGGCCGAACGCGCGGTCGCGGCGGCCAACGCCCGGTTCAGCCGCGCGGAGGGTGTCAGGCGCCACCGGCTGCTTCCGGGCGAGTGGGGCCCGGACACCGGTGAGCTCACCCCCTCGCTCAAGCTCCGGCGCCGGGTCGTCCGGGAGCGCTACGCCGACGCCCTGGCGGAGCTGTACCGCGACTGACCCCGGGTCCGGTCAGTCGTCGTCCATGCCCGGAACCTATCCGGCCGGGACCCGAGCGCGGCCGCCCGCCCCCTGCGGGCGACGCCTCAGGCGCGCACCCCGATGGCGTTGGCGCCCCGTGACAGCTCGGGAAGCTGGGACAGCAGCTCCTCGGGGCTGGTCCTGTCACTGGTGGTCACCAGGTTGACGGCGCCCAGGGTCTCGCCCTCGGAGTCGTACAGCAGCCGGGTCAGGCTGAGGGCGCCGGGCTCCCGCTCGGACTCGGCGAGGTGGTAGCCGACCTCCCGGATCCGCTCGATCTGCGCCCGGAGGTCGGCGGCGTCCTGGGTTCTGCCCGAGGCCAGGCGCACCTCGGCGTGGTCGGCGAGGTAGGCGTCGAGCTCCTCGTCGTCCCAGTCGCTGAGCAGCACCTTGCCGCCGCCGATGTTGAGGGGCACCCTGCGCCCGATGGGGAACTGGTAGCGCAGCGGGTCGGCTCCGTCCACGCGCGCGATGAGGATGCGCTCCTGTCCCGAGCGCACGTAGACCGACGAGGTCAGACCGGTCGTGGCCGACAGTTCGGTGAGGATCGGCGTCGCGACGCTGCAGAGGCGGTCGTTGACGACGAAGGAGTGCGCCAGGGACAGCACCACCGGCCCGAGCGAGTAGCCCAGGCGCTCCTGCTGGACGTATCCGCGCCGTACGAGCTGGTTGACGGTGCGCTGCGTCGTGGCGAGGTGGAGCCCGCTCTCCCGCGCGATGTCGCTGAGCCGCAGGGGGCCGCGCGCCCGCTCCAGGCACTCCAGCACGTCCAGAGCCCGGTCCAGGGTGCGCCCCTGGTTGCCACCCCCAGCCGTCGCTCCCATCCGTGCCCTCGCCCGCCCTTCCGTCGTCGTTCGCCCTGTCCCGGGAGGGGGCCGATGTGCCCGTCCCCAAGGCGATGCGCGCATCGCCGCCCTCCCCTCAACGTAGCGGACGGGTTTCCGGCAGGTTGACACCGCGAAGCGTCGCAGGTCACACTCGCTATCAACAGGCAACAGAAACTATCACTCAATGATAGAGGGTGGGATTATGAAGGTCGCGGTGCTCGGGCTCGGAGAAGCCGGTGCCATCTACGCCGGCGCGTTCGCGGCCGCCGGTTGGCAGACCGTCGGCTACGACCCCTCGCCGGAGGCGCGGACGCCCGAGGGGGTGGCGCGGGCCGCCTCGACCGGCGAGGCGGTCGCCGACGCCGACCTGGTCCTCAGCCTCACCACGGCCGCGTACGCGGTGACCGCGGCCGAGGACGCACGGCCGGTGCTGCGCCGTGACGCGGTGTACGTGGACCTCAACGCCGCCGCCCCGGCGACCAAGACCGAGGTGGAGGCGGTCCTGGGGGAATCCGCCCAGGTCGTGGACGGTGCGATCATTGGTTCGGTGCTCAGGTACGGCGCCGAGGTCAACGTCCTGCTCTCCGGCCCCGCCTCCGGGGACGCCGCCCGGCTGCTCCGGGCGGTGGGCTCCGACGCCGAGCCCGTCGGCGGCGAGGTCGGGGCCGCGTCACGGCGCAAGCTGCTGCGCAGTGTCTTCATGAAGGGCCTGGGAGCCCTGATCACCGAGGCCGTGGACGCCGGGAGGGCCGCGGGGGAGGAGGCGTGGATGCGCACACAGGTCGCCGACGCGCTCGCCGACGGCACCTCCGCGCTGGAGCGCCTGGACAAGGGCACGCGCCTGCACGCCCTGCGCAGGGCGCACGAACTCCGCTCCAGCGTCGAACTCCTCGGTGAACTGGGCGTCGAGGCGCCGGTGAGCACCGGGGCCGCCGACCGCCACCTGTTCCTGGCGCGCTCGGGCGGGGAGGACGCGCGCGGGCTGGCCGACGCCTACGCCGGTGTCCCCACCGCAGCCATCGGCGACGGCCGCGACCGGCTCGGCTTCGTCTCCTCGCGGGTCCGCCCGGTCTGGCCCGGGGCGAGCGTCACCGGACGGGCGCTCACCGTCCTGACCCGCCCCGGCGACAACCGCGCCCTGCACCGGGCTCTGGCCCTCGCGCGGCCGGGGGACGTCCTGGTCGTGGACGGCGGGGGCGACACCTCACGCGCCCTGCTGGGCGAGCTCATCGCCGAACGCGCCCTCAACCGGGGCGTGCGCGGCATGGTGGTCGACGGCGCGGTCCGGGACGCCGACGAACTCCGCGACCTGGGCTTCCCCGTCTGGGCGGCCGGGATCTCGCCCGCCGGACCCTACAAGGACGGCCCCGGGCACGTGGGCCGGACGGTCTCGGTGGGCGGCGCGGTCTGCTCCACCGGGGACATCGTGGTCGCCGACGGCGACGGGGTGTTCTTCGTCCCCCGCCTGGAGGCGGAGCAGACCCTGCGCGCGGCCCGCGAGGTCGTCGCGGAGGAGGAGCGCCGCCGCGGCGCCATCCGGGCGGAACGCCGGTGAGCGCCCGCCCCGCCGG